>JAUTCQ010000012.1:300000-497511 GCA_030673845.1 Verrucomicrobiota bacterium JB022 | reverse complement strand
ACCCGCCTACAACCTCACCAGACTCGCCAACATCATCGCGTAAAGGGCGAAGCCTGCCCACTTGAAGAACCTCGAGCCAAACCAGATCGCCAGTATCGTCTCAAAAAACATCCCAATCGGAAGATCCCCTTTTGCAGAGATATCTGGAGGGGTGCCACTGCTTTAGCTCCGGTTGGCGTATTCGCGCAGCTCCTGGGCGGCCTGTTGGTAGACCTCGCGCTTGAGGGCGAGCACCATCTTGTCGTGCGAGGCTTCGCGGTTCATGCGCGAGCTGATGCTCTCGGCACTGACGGGCTCGGTGTTGAGAACGGTCCAGTTGCCGGTGGACACGTCTATCACCGCCACTTTCAGGCGGATACGCATATGCTTCGTCTCGTCTGGGATTATTTGCCCGACGAACGGCAGCCAACTGACGCTGTTGGTGACTTCGCCTTCCTTGGTTGAGTCGACCAGACCCCAGTAGACGACCAGGGTGTCGATCCCGCCCCGGGCGGCTGCCAGGCGCAGGCGCTTGTGCAGCGGAGCCGCTTTGAAGTCATCCGGGTCGGGCTGGCCGGTAAAGGGCTCGACGCTGAAATACTCGCCCAGCGCTTCCTGCATTTCGGGATCGGGCAAGAGCGCGCCGCTCTGGATCACGAGCAGCTTTTGGCCCACCTGGAGCGGTGGGGTTGTGTGTTCGGCCAAGGCGTTCTGGATCGCCTCTTCGGTGACTTCGGTGTCGGTATTGACGCCCAACACGTCCCACTGGTCGAGCTCGCCCCGGTAGGCAACTGTGTTGTTACCGCTCGCACCATACTGGTTGGCGCGGTAGCCGGAGTTGGAAATGGAAGTGGTGGTGCAGCCAGCCAAAAGCAGCGCACTGGCGAGGACAGGAAGCAGCGGAAGTTTCACCGCCGCATCTTGGCTACGCTCACAACGTTCGTCAACTACGTGGAATCTCGTTCAGGCGGTCGAGCACGATCCCGGGCGTCAAGACCTCCGGCAGCGCCATCGGTTGATCGAGGCCGGGGCCGTAGATCACGTTAAAGGGCACGGCCGATTTGCCGAACGACTGGAGTGCTTCAGTGATCTGCGGGTCGGCGTTGGTCCAGTCGGCCTTCAGCGCCACGACTTCACGGTTCGCGAACTGGCGGCGCACCTCGTCGGAATTGAAGACGAGCTTCTTGTTGGTCTGGCAAGTCACGCACCAGCGGGCGGTGAAGTCGACATAGACGATCTTGCCCTCGGCGGCGAGTTGCTCGGCCTTGCCCGGCTCCCACTTCTGCCATTCCACGATAGGCGCGTCTTCGCTGCCGCCTTCGATTGAGGGCTGCGGGTAGGCAAGCAAGATGGCGCCGAGCAGCAACAGTGCCGTGACGCCATAGGCCGGGTAGCGGACCTTCTTCGGCTTGTGGAAGGCTCCATAGCGCCCATAGCCCCACAAGGCCAAGGCGACCACCACGAGGGCAAACAGCACCGCAAGCAAGGCATCCGGCGTGTAGCCAGCGTCTTCGGTCAACTGGCCCGCGAGCACCCACAGCAGAAAAGCCACGGTGGCATACAGCAGGAATGCCATGCCCTGCTTGAACGCTTCCATCCACGCGCCCGGCTTGGGCAGCACCTTGATCAGGTTCGGGAACGCGCTCAGCAGCAGGTAGGGCAGGGCGAGGCCGATACCGATCGACGTAAATACGGCCAAGGCCTGTACTGGCGGCAGCGTCAACGCGCTACCCAGGGCCGGAGCCAGAAACGGAGCCGCACAGGGCGTGGCGACTACCGTGGCAAGTACGCCGCTGAAGAACGACCCCTGCAGGCCATTCTTGCGTTGCAGCCCTTGGCCGACGCCGACCGCTCCCTGGCCCACCTCAAACAAGCCGCTCATGTTGAGCGCAAAGGCGAAGAGGAACAGTGCGAGGAAGAACACGAACACTGGGGACTGTAGTTGGAAGCCCCAGCCGAGGCTCTCGCCGCCCGCCCGTAGCACCAGCAGTGCGCCTGCCAAGACCCAGAAGCTGATCAGCACGCCAGCGGTGAATACGAGGCCATGCAGCACGATCTTGTTCCGCTCTTCGCCTGCCTGGCTGACGAAGCCCATCACCTTGAGGCCGAGCACGGGGAATACACAGGGCATGAGGTTGAGGATCAGGCCGCCGACGAAGGCCAGCCCGACGGCGGCCGCAAAGCCGATGGAGTCCTCCGGGGCAGCCGTGGCCATTTCGCTTCCGCCCGCGAGGGCTGCCGGTGGTTCGGTGCCGAGGGGCACATCCAGCGACCAGCCTTGCTGGTGCTGTTCGGTACCGTTACCCAGCCCCAGCACGCCTTGGAGGCGGTCGACCTCGCCCACGCCCGCCGGGTCTACGGAAAAGCTCAGCAGCTTGCCCGCCGGATCGGTGTCGACCACCGTGGGCTGCAGCGTGGGGACCAGAAAGGCCTGGCCGTCAAAGTAATACAGCTGCTCGGGCAAGTCGCTGCCGCGCACCCACAGTTGCACCGTGTCGCCCGTGCGCCATGCGGCCACCTCGGCCTGCGCCTCGTTGGGCAAGTGCGTGCGGGTTTCTTCCAGTTGGCCCGCCACCGCTTCGTTAACGGGCGGGGTGTTCGCGACTACGGGCAGCGTCAGCTCCAGCTCGGCATCGCCGGGGATGCAGACCTCCTTGCACATCAGCCAGCCCGCTTCGGCGCGCAGTGTCACCGTCTGGCCGGGCTGCAGGTCGGCGGGCGGGGTCACTGTCACCGGCAGCAGCACCGTGCCTTCGTAGACGTATTCGATCAGGCCGCCAAAATCCATCGCCATGGGCACGGGCCATTGCAGCTCTCCGGTTTGCCAGCCCTCGGGCAGGCTCCAGTTGAGGCTCGTGGCGTAGCCGGTCTGCGAGCTGCGCCAGTAGGTGTGCCAGTGGTCGTAGTGTTGCAGCTCCAGCGCGGCGGTAAAGGGCTGGCCGGGCTGGACGGCTTCGACTTCGGCCACCAGCCGCGCGTTGACGGGGTTCCTGTCGCTGAGAGGCGCGGCGGCGAGTTGCGCGAGCCCAAAGAGGCAGGCGAGCAAAAACCAGCAAGGCAGGGTGGGGGCGGTGGCCTTCGTCCAGTGCATATTGTCTATGAAGATGAATCTGGGGATTTATTCCAGTTTCTTGCGGTCAACGAAACTCGCGCCGCCGTCACGGGATGATACACTTGCATTTCTTTTTAAGAAAGTCGCGCTGCCTGCGTTTACGGTTTATCACCATACGTGCTTTTTATGTGCCATCGCCACCTCTTCCCTAAGATTTTCTGGCGTGTCAGTTTGCTTGGGCTGCTGACCGCAGCCACTCCTGCCCTGAACGCGCAGGACGCCGAGTCTGCCGCCTCCACTTCGGTGCCCGCGCCGCGCGTCGTGCCGGTGCCGGCGGCCGAGATCGACTTCGATGCCGTGATTGCGACGGCGCGCGATGCGATTGATCGGGGGCTCTACGCCGACGCGCGCGACCAGCTCGACGCCACTTTTTCGCGCCTGGGCGAAGGGCAGAAGGCACCGCCCACGGCCCGCTATCTTTATGCGATGGCGCTCTTCCGCACGCTGGACGTCAACGACCCTGTCGACGCCAACCGCTTCGAGAAGATGCAGGCCGATTTGCGCTCGCTGGCCGAAGAGCTGCAACCCTCCGACGGCAGCCGACCGGAGCCGCTTTGGGCCCGCGTGCACGAGCTGTTGGGCTACGCCGCGCTGAAGGCCCCCAATCGGGTTTATGATGAATCCAGCCGCCATTGGCGGGCCCCTCGCCGCCACTTTCGCCTGGCCCTCGACTATTGGGCCGCCTCGACGGAGGTGGAGCCTGCGCGCCAGGAATACCTGCGCCTCGTGCTCGCGCTTGCCAGCCCTTCGGATCGCGGCCTCGACTGGGAGTTCGGCCAGTATGGCGAACGCCAGTGGCTGGAAAACGCGGTCAAGATCTCGCGCACGCCCGAGGAAAAATCCCGCACGCAATACCTGCTTGCCGAGTGGTATCAGCGCAACCAGCAAGACACCACCGCGCGCCTCCGCCAAGGCGATCTGCTTCAGGCCGTCGTAGCGTTGGGCAAGTCGCCCTACCACGAGCAGGCGCTCTATGAACTCGCCCAGTGGTATGCCAGCTTTGGCCACCTCGGCTACAACGAGCAAGGCCAGACCCAGTTCGAGCCCGATTACAAGCGCACGGTGGAGCTGCTGCGCCAGTTGCTCGACCAATACCCGGAGGGGCAGGGGCGCTTCTATCGCCAGGCGCAAAATCAGCTCGAAGACCTGACGCAGCCGCAGCTCGACGTGTTTGTGCGCCACACCTTCCGCCCCGAGACGGAGGTCTTCTTCGGCCTCAACTGGCGCAACCTCGAAAACGCCGAGATCAAGGTCTACCCGACCGACCTGCTTTCCGACAACAGCCTGGAGCCGACCGGCCCTGCCATCCACACCCAGAAGCTCGACCAAAAGCCCGAGCGCCCGCACTACCAGGTGTCGCGTCAGGTGCGCCTGCCGGTCGAGCTGCCGCGCGGGGCCTACGTCGTGGTCGCCTCCGCCGGCGGCCTCGTGCGCAAGGACCGCATCCTCGTGACAGACCTCGTGATCGTGACCAAAGCCGATGCCGACCGTATTCTCGCCTTCGTGACCGATGCCGAGACCGGTGCGCCGGTGCCGGAGGCCAACGTGGAGCTGCGCTGGGGCTGGGTTGAGCCCGGCACCTCCGCCGAAGACGCGGTGTTGAAAGAGCAACTGAAGGCCGTGACCAGCACCAACGGCATTGCCGAGTGGAAGCGCCCGGAGAAGATGCGCGAAAACCCCGAGCAGCGTTCCTTCCTCGTCTGGCGCGTCATCGCGCGGAAGGAAACGCGGCAGGCCGTGGCCCATGCCAACCAATACCGTTACGTATTTCAGGAAGACACGGAGATCCAGCCGGTGCACTTCGTCTACCCCGAGCGCCCGCTCTATCGCCCGGGCGAGACGGCCCATTGGCGCATCCTTTCCCGCCTCCGCCAGTCCGATGGCAGCTACTCGACCCCCGCAGGCGATACGCTGAGCTACGAGATCCACGACGCCCAGGGCGAGATGGTCCAGAAAGGCGACTTTGCGCTCGACCGTTTCGGTGCTGGCGCGGTCGATTACCCGATCCCGGCCAACGCCCCTCTCGGCAGCTACAATGTGCGCATCCTGCAAAAGGGCGTCCGCTATGCCCGCTACTACGAGCTGTTCCGCGTGGAAGAGTTTCGCGCTCCTGAATACCGCGTCGCCGTGCAGCTCGGCCAGAGCAAGGACGGTGCGGTGCTGCTGGAGCCAGGCCAGGAGGTGCCGGGCGAAATTCAGGTCGACTACTATTCCGGCGGCGCGGTGGGTGACGCCGCTACCGTCGTGCAGATCAGCCGCCAGCCCTACGTGCACTGGTTCTGGCCGATGGAAAAGTCCCGCTGGCTTCAGCCCGCGCTGACTCGCCCGGCCTACCATCAGCAGCCGCCCGAAGTCGTCGAACGCATCGAGTTGACGACCGACTCCCGCGGCCACGCCACTTTCTCTTTCGAAACTCCGCAAGACATCGACCAAGACTGGCTCTACACTGTCGAGGTGCGGGTGCAGGACCGCTCCCGGCGCGAGATCGTCGAAACGCGTACGCTCAAGCTGACGCGTCAGCCCTACTTTGTGCAGCTCTCGACCGCACACCGCCTTTATCAGCCCGGTGACGACGTGGTGGCTACGGTCGAGACGCTCAACGCCAACGATCAGCCGGTGTCGATCCATGGCCAGTTGCGCCTCACGCGCGAACGCTGGCGTCAAGTTTACATCCATCGTCGCAAGGGCAACGAAATCTCCGGCGAATCGTGGCGTCAGTTGCCGGAGCGCGCCTTGATCGGGGCCACGCAGAGCGATTACCGCCTGAAGGATGAGGGCTTCGTGACCGAAGAGGTCGAATCCGTCGAGCTGGAGACGGGCGAAGACGGCAAGGTCGCCCACAAGTTCAAGGCGCCACAGCTGGGGTATTACAACCTGCAGTGGATCAGCCCCGGCGCCCGCGGCCTCTCCGTGACGCAAGACTCCCCGTTTTGGGTGGCGCAGCCCGGCGACGTGCGTATCGGCTACCGCCCCGGCGGCGTCGAGATCATCATGGACGAGCGCGAGATCAAGATCGGCGAAAAGCTGCCGGTGCTGATCACGGTGCCCACGCCCAACCGCCACGTGTGGCTCGTGCGCGGCGCCGACTCGATCCAGGACTATCAGGTGCTGAAGTTCGACGGTCGGGCCAAGCTGCTCAGCCTGCCCATCACCGCCGCCGATGCTCCTAACACGGGCCTCGAAGCCTCGATGATCAGCGGCGGCGAGCTTTTCATGAACTATGTCGAGCTGGTCGTGCCGCCGACCCCGCAGTTCCTCGACGTAGAAGTCGAGGCCGATGCGGAAGGCTATACGCCCGGCAGCGAGGCGCGGCTCAACCTCACGGTCAAGGACCAGAGCGGCAAGCCCGTCGTCGGCAGCTTTTCGCTGGCGATGGTAGATGCCTCGCTCGACAGCCTGCTGCCCGGTTACGAGGTGCCCGACATCCAGAAAGCCTTTTACCAGGACAAACGCTGGCACCGCATCCAAACCGGCAGCAGCGTGCAGGAACGCCCCTTTTATCAGCCGCTGGGCGATGATGACGACGCACCCGCCCCGGCTGATGAGGAGATTTACGAGCTGCAGGGGTTTGGTGGTGTGGCCGCCCGCGGCATGGCCGAAGCCGCACCGATGATGGCGATGGACATGAAGGCGCAAGGCGCACCGACGGCCTCCCCGGGAGACCTCGCCACCCCGGCACTGCGGCAGGATTTCCGTTTCAGTGCCTACTGGAGCCCGAGCGTTGTGACCAACGAGCAGGGGCAGGCGCAAGTCAGCGTCAAGCTGCCGGATAACCTGACCGAGTGGCGCGTCACCACCATCGGCGCCGACACCGGCAGCCGGGTGGGGCAGGCCGAGCTGCGCACTGCCACGCGCCTGCCGTTGATCGCGCGCCTCAACATGCCCCGCTTCCTCTATGAGGGCGACGACGTGGTGCTCAGCGGCGTGCTCAACAACAACACCTACAGCCCGCTGGACGTAACGGTTGTGCTCGAGGTGCCTAAAGGCCTGCAACTGAAGGGCGAGGCGCGCCAGAAGATCACCGTGCCGGCGCGCAACAGCCGTCGCCTCGACTGGTCGGCCAAGGCGCTCGCCGCGGGGGAATACGCGGTGAAGCTCGACGCCCGCAGCCAGCTCTATGCCGACGCGGTCGAGCTGAAGCTGCCGGTGGCCGAACCGCTCCAGGATCGCCAGGTGACCTGGGCGGGGAGGACGGCTCATAACGTGACCGACCTCGTGCTGCAGCTGCCCAAGAATCTCGACGCGGCCGACCCGCAAGTGCGCTTCAGCGTCTCGCCCACCATTGCCGATTCGATGCTCGGAGCACTGCCCTACCTCGTCAATTACCCGTATGGCTGCACCGAGCAGACGCTCAGCCGCTTTGTCCCGGCGCTGGTCGTGCGCAAGGCCTTGACCGACCTCGGCTACGAGCCCGAGCAGGTGCAGCGCGCCTTGGCCGAGCGCATGGGGTGGGATTTCGTGCCCGAGGAATCCGAAACCGGGTTGCCGGACTTGGATGCCGTGATCGAGCAAGGCCTCAAGCGCCTCTACGAGAGCCAGTTGGCCGACGGTAGCTGGCCGTGGATCGCGGGCGGTGAGAGTGATGTCTACATGACGGGCTACGCCGTCTGGGCCCTCACGCTGGCCGAGCAAACCGGCTTGGCGATCGAGGAAAAGCGGCTCGAACAGGCCCGCCAGTTCATCGAAATGCGCCTGATGGAGGCCTCATCGCAGCCCGCCCTGCAGGCTTGGCTCGTGCAGGCCCTTTCCGCCCGCCACCGCACGCTGACCAACGAGACGCCCGGCCAGCCCAGCCGTTTTGAGGCCCGTGCCTTCCTCAACCTCTTCAATCAGCGCGAGCGTCTCAGCCCGCAGACGCTGGCCCATCTGGCCCTCGCCGCCGTCGACTTCGGCTTCGAGCGCGAGGCGGAGACGCTGGTCGGTATGCTGCGCAACACCGTGAAGCGCGATACCAGTCCTTCGCAGAGCATCCTCTTGCCCGTCTCGCAGACCCAAGGGGCCAACGATCTCCCGGTGGCCTATTGGGGCGAGCGGCAGGACTGGTGGCGCTGGTATGAGAGCGGCGAAGAATCGACCGCCTGGGCGCTGATGGCCATGCTGCACGCCGATCCCGGCAATGCCTTGGTCGATCCGGCCATGCACTGGCTGGTGCGTAGCCGTCAGGCCGCCCGCTGGTCCAACACCCGCTCGACCGCCATCTCGGTTTTGGCGTTGACCGAATACCTCCTGATCGAGGGCGAGATGGACGTCTCCAGCAACTGGAGCATGGAAGTCAACGGCCAAACGGTGGCGCAGGGTGAGCTGAGCTTCAACAACCTGCTCGGCCAGCAAGGCACCTACACCGTGCCCCGTGCGGCGCTCAAGCCGGGCGAAAACCAGCTGCGCATCCGCCGCAGCGCGGGCGAGGTGCCGCTCTACTATCGCGTGTCTGCCAGCTATCAGGCGGGGCCGGAAGACTTCAAGCCCTACGGCTTCCAGCTCTTCCTCGACCGCCAGTATCTGCAGATTACCGCCGTGCCGACCCTCTTGCAGGGCTTCAAGGAGCAGATCCTGAAGCTGGGCGAGCCCCACCGCGTGGCCTCGGGCGACCGGATCGACGTCTTGCTGCGCCTCGACGCCAAGAACAACCTCGAATACCTGTTGATCGAAGACCCGAAGCCCGCCGGCCTCGAAACCGTCCAGCAGCTCAGCGGGGCCAATCTCGTAGCGCGTGAGCTCGACCCGACCGCCCCGGCCAACGCGGGCGACGACGAGCGCTACACCGGCCGCACCGCCTGGGTCTATCAGGAGTTGCGCGACCGCAAGGTGGCTCTGATGATCCCGCGCCTGCCCACCGGCATCTGGGAGATCCGTTATCGCTTGCGTGCGGAGGCCCCCGGTGAGTTTATCGCGCTGCCCACCAAGGGCACGGCCATGTATGTGCCGCCGATCGAGGCAGGCACGGCCGACCACACCTTCGAAGTGAACGACAAGGAGACCTCCGATGCAGAGTAGACTCACTTGGATTGCTGCCGTCGTCGGCGCGCTTGGCATTGCCCTGGGCGCGTTTGGTGCCCACGCGCTCGAGCCGCAGTTGCGCGAGCTGCAGCGCCTCGACACTTGGCATACCGCCACGCAATACCACCTCATCCACGCGGTAGCGCTGCTTGCGCTGGCGGTGGCGGATGGGTTGCGCCCCTCGTCGCGCCTGCGGGTGGTGGGCTACATCTTCACCCTCGGGGTGATCGTTTTTTCCGGCAGCCTCTACCTGCTGGGCTTCGGTGCCCCGGGGTGGTTTGGCGCCATCACGCCCATCGGCGGCCTGGCCTTTATCGCAGGCTGGGCACTGTTGCCCTGGGCGTTCAAGGCAGCTCCAGCAGCGTCTTGACCTTCGACCATACGTAGCCGAGGCCGCTCTCTGGGTTTACCAGCAGGGCGTGCCAGCCGGCCTCGAGTGCTCCCGCGTAATCGGCGCGCTCGCTGTCCCCGACGTGCAGGATTTCTCCTCCTGCGAAGCCCATGGCCTGCTCCACCGCTGCAAACGCGGCTGGGGCAGGCTTTTCTGCGCCAATCTCGCCCGAGAGGAAGAAGCCGTCGAAGGCGTCCAGCAGGTCCAGCTCGCGGAACACCTGGCGGAAGCGGTCGTCGGCATTGCTCAGCAGCGCGACACGGAGCCCGAGCGACTTGAGGTCGTGCAGCAGATCGCGCGTGCCATGCTGTAGCCGCCAGCGTTTGGCGGTGGCGAAAGCTTGCCACAAGTCCTCGAAAAACGCGTCGAAGCAATCGGCGGGCGGCGTGCGACCGCCGAAGGTCTCACGCACCACCAGGCGCCAGAAGTCGCGGTCGTCGCGAATGTTTAGCGAGGGCCGAGGCTGCTGGCTCAGGTGCTTGAAGGCATCCGCGAACCGGGTTTCAACCGCCTTCGGCTCTACGGTCACGCCATAGGCAGATGCGATCTCGGCGTAGACTTCGCCTACGCTCGGGTGCGGAAAAATGAGGGTGCCCGCCGCATCAAACACGACGAGCTTCAGTTGCGCGGTAGGGGCTCGCAAAACTTACAGGAAAAGGGCCACTACGGCGATCAGGCCAGCTACGATGAGCACGGAGACGAGCAGCATCAGCCAGGTGGGCATTTCGCCCTTGGCGGCCGGCGCGGGCTCAGGTGCTGCTTTGGGCGGCGTGGTGGCCTTGACTCCCGGGGGCGGCTGGATGCCCTGGATCGATTGCGGGGCGGGGGTGGCAGGCAAAGGCGCGTGCGGGATGGATTCGACGCTCGGGGTGGTGGGCGTCTGCACGGTTTCGAAGGGGTGGGGCGGGGCCGCTGGCTTGCGCGGTGCAGGGGCCGGCTTTTCTTCCGGCTCGGGCTCCTCTTCCGGCTCCTTGGAGCTGATGCTATGCAGCACGGGCGGCGGCTTCGGCTTGGAGCGGGTGGGCGTCTGCTCGGGCTCTTCGTCCGTCATGTCGAGTTCCTCATCGTCGAGCGCGGCCCACTCGTCGTCGCGAGCGGCCTCGGCTTCCTCCTCCAGGGGGTCGTCGTGCCGGCTACGCTCTTCAAAATCCTCGGCCCCGGCAAAGGCGTCGCCTGCCAGGTCGGCATCTTCGTAGTTCCGGGCGGTGGAGTCGTAGACTTCCGGCATTTCGTCGAAAAACTCGACCAGCTCCGTTTCGGCGGCCGGCACGGCTGCACCCTGGCCCTCGCGGCGGACGAGCGTATCGGCGGAGACCTCGCCATTCATGATGCGCTCCACAATTTCCTCGGAGGAAATCGGGCCGAATTCTTCACCGTCCACCTCGTAGAACCATTTCATGGCCTTCAAGATAGGAAGCCCAGCGCCTAGGGTAAAGGAGATTTGGAAACCATGTTGCTGAGGCGTTAAGCCCAGGCCGCAAAAAAAGCCCGTCCGGTAGAAGGACGGGCTGGGAAAGTGGGGTTGGCGGCGAAGCCTAGATGGCGTGGATCGCAGCCTTGCCGACGGCCAGGGCCGCTTCCTTGATCGACTCGCTCACGGTGGGGTGCGCGTGCACGGTGCGGCCCAGGTCTTCCGCGCTGCCGCCGTAGACCATGTGGCCGACGACGCTGGCGATCATTTCCGAAGCGCCGCGGCCGATAATGGCGGCCCCGAGCAAGCGGTCGGTCTTGGCATCGGCGATGATCTTCACGATGCCGTCGGTCGCGTCTTGTGCCACGGCGCGGCCATTGGCCGCGAGGTTGAACTTGCCGACCTTCACCTCGATGCCCTTTTCCTTCGCCGCGCGTTCGGTCAGGCCTACGCTGGCGATTTCCGGGTCGGTATAGATCACGCCCGGCATCAGGTTCCAATCTACATGGCCTGCCTTACCGGCGATCCACTCGGCCACCGCCACGCCGTCTTCCTCGGCCTTGTGGGCGAGCATCGGGCCCGCGATCACGTCGCCGATGGCCCAGACGCCCTTGGCGCTGGTGCGCAGGTGGTCGTCCACCTTTACGCGGCCACGCTCGTCGAGCTCCACGCCCGCCTTGTCGAGGCCGAGGCCTTGGGTGAACGCCTTGCGGCCCACGGAAAGCAGCACCTTCTCGGCTTCAAAGGTCACTTCTTTGCCCTTTTGCTCGGCCTTGAGCGTCACGACGCCGTCCTTGATCTCGGCACCCGTCACCTTGGTGTTGGTGTGGATGGTGAGGCCCTGCTTCTTGAAGATGCGTTCGGCCAGCTTGGAAATATCGTCGTCGGAGCCGGCGGCGATGGTGGGCAGGAATTCGACCACCGTCACATCGCTGCCGAGGCGCGACCACACGCAGCCCAGCTCGAGACCGATTGCGCCGCCACCGATTACGAGCATGCGCGGCGGCACCTTGTCGAAGGCAATCGCTTCGGTGCTGGAGACCACGTGATCACCGTCGAATTTGAGGAAGGGCAACTCCACCGGCACGGAACCGGTCGCGAGGATGATGTTCTTGCCCTCAATCGTCTGCGCGTCGCCTTCGGCGGGGGTCACCTTGACCTTGCCGGAGCCTTGTAGCTCGCCGGTGCCCTGGAAGACCTTCACCTCGCGCTTGTCGAGCAGCATCTTCACGCCGCCGTTCATGCGCTTGACCACCTCGTCCTTGCGCTTCATCAGCTGGGCGAGGTCGAGCTCGAGGCCCTGGACCTTCACCCCGTGGTTTTCGCTGTGGCCCACCTCGCGGTAAAATTCCGAGCTGTGGAGGAGCGCCTTGCTGGGGATGCAACCCACATTGAGGCAGGTGCCACCGAGAGCGGCATCGCGTTCCACCACGGCGGTTTTCAGCCCGAGCTGGGCGCAGCGGATCGCACACACGTAGCCCCCGGGGCCGGAGCCGATCACAATGACATCGAAAGAGGTATCAGACATGACTAGCCGCCAGCCTGCACGGTTTCCGGTCGCTTGGCAAGGACGCGCGCCTATTCCTCAACGTTGACCGTGCCGGTTTCCGGTATTCGAGAGTCCTTGAGGGCTGAGCGAGGTTTCCCCCGCCACGACGCGGCGGATCAAGGCCCGGAAAACGCCCTCGCTGATCACTTCCGACGAGCCAAATTCAAGGTGCTGGGGTCCTTCCCACGCCCCGATCTCCGCATACTGGGTTTCGCTCTCGGGCGTGCGGTGCAGGCGGCTCATCTCAAGCGTATAGTAGCTGTGGATGCCCGCTGGTGCCGGGTAAACAAAGGTCGCGTAGTAGGCCTGCGGGAAGAACTGCGGTTCCGGGAAGGTAATGAAATAGATCGTGCTGCCGTCTGCTCCGTTCTCGATGCTCAACTGCACCTCGTTGCGCTGGGCTGGCACGTAGGCGGGGGCTGCATCGGCCATCGAATCCCAGAGGCGGCGCAGGTATTCGACGCCCTGCCTGTTCAGCTCGGTCGCCAGCAGCTCTGCGTCGTTGTAAATCGCATGGGGCAGGGCGCGATGGGCGAAGTAGTAGTGTGCGCGGTGCTGCTGCTGTTCGGCTTCGGTAATGGGCTCCATCCACACCTCGCCCATCGCGGTGGCGGCGGCTTCTGCGGCTTTGGCGGCCTTCGATTCGGCGGTTTCGCAGCCGGTGAGGCCGAGCAGGCTCAGCGTAGTGAGGAGAAATAGGGGGGCGCGGTTCATGAAGCGGGCACGGCGGGCGTTTCGTCAGAGGGCTGGGTTTGCACATCCTGGGTCGCGTCGATCTGCTCGGCAAAGGGTGCCTGCAGGGATTCGCGGACGAGGTCGGCGAAGTCCTGACTGTTCATGACATCGTACATGCCGAGGTTGTAGTGCGTCAGGCCGTCCCATGCCCCGAAAAAGGCGAGCTGTAGCTGCATGTCGGGCCGGCCGCTGCCATCCTCGATCAGGAAGCTTTTCTCCAGCGTGTAATAGCTCGGGCGGTCGGCGCGGCTGGGCACGACTACGGCCACACGGTAGGCCTGGGGCGTGAATTCCGGTGGCGGCAGCTCGATCACGTAGATCTTGGAATCGGCTTCGGCTCCCTCGAAGGCTTCGGCGCGGATCTGCTCGACGTGCTGGTTCACGTAGTCGACGTTGATATCTTCCAGCTCGAACCAGAGGCGGCGAAGGTAGATCTCGGGCCAGGAGGCGAGCCCGCGCGCGATGTCGTCGGGCTCGTTCTTGACGATTCCGGGGAGCATGCGGTGCGCAAAAAGGTAGTGCACGGCGTGGCGCTGCTGCAGCTCAGGACTCGCGTCGGGGCTTACGAATTGCAGCGTGGCGGTGGGCTGGGTGACGCAGCCGCCGAAGAAGCCCGCGACGAGCAACAGGCACAAGAGGTAGAGGCGGGGGGCGCGTTTCATGGGCTGGAGCCGCCATCACGGCGGGTAGTGCGTATGGCCTACGCGACTTCGCCCCCCTTGTCAGCATAAAACAAAACGGCCCGCAGCGGTGTTTCGCCACGGGCCGGAAAGGGAAAGCGCGGAAACGCCTTAGATGCCGAAGAGCAGGCGGGTCGGGTCTTCGATGGCCTGCTTCACCTTCACGAGGAAGGTCACGGCTTCCTTGCCGTCGATCTGGCGGTGGTCGTAGGAGAGGGCGACATACATCATCGGGCGGATGACGACCTGGCCGTTTTCGGCCATCGGGCGCTCCACGATGTTGTGCATTCCCAGGATCGCGCTCTGCGGGCGGTTGATGATCGGGGTCGAGAGCATCGAGCCGAAGATACCGCCGTTGGTGATCGTGAACACGCCACCCTGCAGGTCTTCGATCGTGATCTTCCCGTCCTTGGCCTTCTTGGCGTAGTCGAGGATGTCCTGCTCGATCTGGGCAAAGCTCTTCTGGTCGGCATCGCGCACGACGGGCACCATCAGGCCGCGCGGGGTGCTCATGGCGAGGCCGATGTCGTAGTAGTGGTTGGTCACCACTTCGTCGCCCTCGATCTGGGCGTTGACTTCGGGCACGGCCTTGAGCGCGTGGACCACGGCCTTGGTAAAGAAGCTCATGAAGCCGAGCTTCACACCATGCTGCTTCACAAAGGCGTCCTGGTGCGTCTTGCGCAGCGTCATGACAGGCTCCATGTTGACCTCGTTGAAGGTCGTGAGCATGGCGGTCTCCTGCGTGGCTTCGACCAGGCGCTTGGCGATGGTCTTGCGCAGGGGCGTCATCTTCTTGCGCGTCTGGCGCTCGCCGGCGGAGGGCTTGGGCGCGGCAGGCTTCGGGGCCGGGGCATCGGCCTTGGCGGCCTTCTCCGGGGCGGAGCCCTTGCGCTCGACGGCTTCGAGCATGTCGCCCTTGGTCACGCGACCGCCCTTGCCGGAGCCGTCGACACCCTTGGGGTCGACACCCGATTCTTCGGCAATGCGGCGCACGGCGGGGCTCTGGTGCTCGTTGCCCCCTTGCTTGACTGCCTTTTGCTCCGGCGAGTCAGACTCGGCCTTGACCGGCTCCTTCTCGGAGGTGGAGGGCTCCTGCTTGGCGCCTTCGTCCTTGGCCTTGCTGTCGCCGCCACTCGCGCTCTCGTCGATTTCGGCCACGACGGCTCCGATCTCCACCTCGTCGCCTTCGGCGGCCTTCAGGGTGATCTTGCCGGCGACTTCGGCGGTGCCTTCCGACGTGATCTTGTCGGTCTCGAGGTCGTAGAGCGTTTGGCCAGCTTCGACCATGTCGCCATCCTGCACGTGCCAGGTGGCGAGAATGCCGGAACTGATGGATTCTCCGAGGGCGGGTATTTTGACTTCGGTAGCCATGAGGAGCTGATCGGTAAAGTGACGGGCGGTCGTTACAGGATGGAACGACCGCGCCGCCGGGTCAATCGAAAGGACGGGATAGAGGAGTTAGGCGGTGAGGGTGAAGGCAGCCTTGACGAGGTCTTGCTGCTCCTTGAGGTGCACCCCGAGGGAGCCTACGGCCGGGCTGGCGGCGGCATCGCGACCGGCATACAGCGGGCGGCGACCGATCACCTTCTCCAGGCGCGGCATGAGGAAGGTCCAGGCGCCCATGTTTTCGGGCTCTTCCTGGCACCACACGATATTTTCGTAGCTCGCGTATTGCTGCAGGATCTCGCCCAGCAACTCGCCGTTGAAGGGGTAGAACTGCTCGACGCGCACGATGGCGGTGTCCTTGATCTCGTTGTCGCGGCGGTAGGCGATGAGGTCGTAATAGACCTTGCCGGAGCACATGATGACGCGCTTCGGGGTCGTCACTTCCTCGGCATCCGGGAGGATGGAGCGGAAGCAGCTTTCGGTAAATTCCGCCTTCTTGCTCACGCACTCCTTGTGGCGCAGCAGGCTCTTCGGGGCCATCATGATGAGCGGCTTGCGGAAGTCGCGATGCATCTGGCGGCGCAGGATGTGGAAGAGCTGGGCCGGGGTGGAAACGTTGGCCACCTGGATGTTGTCTTCCGCGCAGAGCTGCAGGAAGCGCTCGAGGCGGGCGCTGGAGTGCTCGGGGCCCTGGCCTTCGTAGCCGTGGGGGAGGAGCATCACGAGGCCGCTCACGCGCTGCCACTTCGTCTCGCTGGAGACGATAAACTGGTCGATGATGACCTGCGCACCGTTCACGAAGTCGCCAAATTGGGCCTCCCACATGCAGAGCATGTTGGGGTAGTCGAGCGAGTAACCGTAGTCGAAGCCGAGCACCGCCGCTTCGGAGAGCAGCGAGTTGTGCACGCAGAGCATGCCTTCGCGCTTCTCCATTTGCATCAGCGGGATGTACTTCTCGCGCGTCACGGCGTCGAACAGCACCGCGTGGCGATGGCTGAAGGTGCCGCGTTGCACGTCCTGACCGCTGAGGCGCACATGGTAGCCTTCCAGCATCAGCGTGCCCCAGGCGAGGGACTCGGCAAAAGCCCAGTCGATGCCCTCGTCGTCCTGGTAATTCTTGAGCTTGGTCTCCAGCTGGCGCTTGATCTTCGGGTTCAGGTTAAACCCGTCGGGGATGCGCGTCAGCTCTTCGGCCACGTAGTTCAGCTCGTTGGTGTCGACGGCAGTATTGACGTCGCGGAAGGCGTAGCCGGGCTGGTAATTGGCCACGTGCGCTTCTTCCGGCGGCACCACTTCGTCGCCATCGGCCTCCTTCTGCTTCATCTCTTCGTAGCTGCGCTCCAGGGCGTCGTGGCGGCGCTTGACGATGGCCTCCATGTCTTCCTTGGTGCCGACGCCCGATGCGATCAGCTTGGGCCCGTAGATGTCGCTGACATTCGGGTGATCCTTGATCTGCTTGTAGAGGGTGGGCTGGGTAAAGGCCGGCTCGTCGCTCTCGTTGTGGCCGTGGCGGCGGTAGCAATACATGTCGATCACCACGTCGCGACCGAACTTCTGGCGAAACTCAAGGGCGAGCAGCGTCACCCACACCACGGCTTCGGGGTCGTCGCCGTTGACGTGGAAGATCGGGGCTTCGATCATCTTGGCCACGTCGGTGCAATAGAGCGACGAGCGGGCCTCGGCCGGGTCGGTGGTAAAGCCGATCTGGTTGTTGATGATGAAGTGGATCGTGCCGCCGGTCTGATAGCCGGGCAGCTGGGAGAAATTGAGCACTTCGGCCACGACGCCCTGGCCGGCAAATGCCGCGTCGCCATGGATCAGGAGGGGCACCACCTGCTTGCGCTCCGCCGTGTCGCCACGCAAGCGCTGGTGGGCACGCGCACGGCCTTCGGCCACCGGGTTGACGGCTTCGAGGTGAGAGGGGTTGGCCGTGAGGTGCAGCTCCACCTGGCCCTCGCCGGCCGTGCTGTCGACGGTGGAGGAGTAGCCGAGGTGGTACTTTACGTCGCCGTCGCCATGCTTGGTATCGGGCACGTAGTTGGGCGAAAACTCGTGGAAAATGGTCGCAAACGGCTTGCGCAGCACGTTGGCCAGCACGTTGAGGCGGCCGCGGTGGGCCATGCCCATAATGATCTCCTTCACGTCGTGCAGCGGGCTCACGTAGACCATGCTGTCGATGGCCGCGATGAGGGTTTCCGCGCCTTCGAGGCCGAAGCGCTTTTGGCCGACGTAGCGGGTGTGGAGAAACTTTTCGAACTGCTCGGCCTTGATCAGGCGGTCGAGGATGCGGCCCTTTTGCGCGGCGTCGAACTGGGGCCGGTTGCGATTCGGCTCCATCTTGCTCTGCAGCCAGCGGCGGATCGGCGTCTCCTGGATGTGGAGGTATTCCACGCCGATGGAGCCGCAATAGGTCTCATTGAGCGCATCCAGCAGGTCGCGGACGGACATGTAGGTGCCATCCATGTAATTACCCGTCCAGTAGACTTCGTCGAGGTCGGCTTCTTCAAAGCCGAGGCGCTCCAGCGTCAGGCGCGGGTTGCTCGGGGCTTCGCCCTCCTTGTAGAGCGGATTGATGTTGGCCTGGGTGTGCCCGATCGAGCGATAAGCGTAGATGGCGCCGGTAAAGCGGGCCTGCTTGATCGCCCGGTGCTGGGCATCCTGATCGCTCGGGGCGCTGGCCGCACTGCCGTTTACACCCGGGGCGGAGCCGCCTCCGGCCGCCAGCATAAAGCCTTCGAAAAAGGCTTGCCAGGTCGGGTCGATCGAAGCGGGGTCCTCTTGCCAACGGGCGTAGTTCTCGTCAATCAGGTCAGCGTTCCAGCGGGTCGCAAATGTCGGATTCTTCATGAGCCTTCACTCAGCAGTCTGCGGTTGAGCAATATCCTATTGTCAATCAACGCGGGGTGCTTGCAACCGTTTCTGGCCTTTAGAGCCTGATGATAAGCTGCGAAAATGCCGCGCATGTTTCTTATAAGTATGTACCCACCAGCGGCGGCTTGCCAAGCGGGCGGGTTACTTCACCATATCGGCATGAATTACGCCGAGATCAACGAAGCCCTCGAAGTGGTCGTCCAGCCCGGGCAGGCGCAGGGCCTCAGCCTTTCCGAGGCGCTGCAACGCCTCGACGCCGCTCACGCGCAGCCGGAGTTGAAGCGCGCACACCCTCACCTGCGCCACTATCTGCAAAACCGTTCTTACCAGAAGGCGCATGCTTATCTGCGTGAGCATCAGCTCGTTTAGGTGGAGCCGTTGCCGAGGGGACTGCGGCAGAGGGTTGCAATCCATCGGCGTTTGCCAACACTCCCGCCATGGCTGATTCACGCAAGCGTATCTCGACCGAAGGAGGCTCCGGCCTGGGGCAAAGCGCTTTTAGCTCTCTCGATGGGCTGGGGGAGCTGGCGGCTCTGCCACGCCGCGAAACCCTAAATGCGCCGTCTCCGGCCTTGGGGGCGCCCGCCCGCAAGAAGCCCCGCATGCGCGTCGACGTACGCCGTGTGAAGGCTGGGCGAGGGGGCAAGACGGTGACGGAAATCAGCGGCTTTATCGGCTTGGGCGAGCCGGAGCTGCAGGCGCTCGTGCAACGCCTCAAGACCGCCCTCGGCACGGGCGGCACCGTCCGCGGTCAAGCCATCGAGGTGCAGGGCGACCGGGTCGAAGCGGTGATGGAGCGTTTGGAGGCCGAAGGCTTCCGCGCCGTGCGCAGTGGCGGCTAACGGCGCCTAAAGGCAGTTCTGCGAAGGGTCGTCGCCCGAGTAGCCGTAGGCTTCGAGCATGCTCTCGACCATGGCGTCGAGCTCCAGCTTCGTCACCTGCATTTCGTTGGCGGCATTGGAGCATTCGACATAGCCCGTGGCCTGTTGGAGCGTGGTGGCGCGGCCTTCATTTTCGAGCCACAGCTGCAGCACGGCCAGGCCTTTCAGCCAGGTCGCCAGATTTTCGGAGGATGCGTCGACGGCGTCGAACAACTGCTCCAGCGCGTGGCGCGGGTGCTGGTCGTGCCCCAGCATACGGGCCAGGCGTCGCAAGGTGGCCGGCTCAGGTGCGGCCTTGATGAGCGGGAGAGCGTCGTCGGCAGCGGCGCCGGCGGAGAGCAGTTGCTCCACGGCTTGCTTCCAGGCCATTTGCAGCGAGACGATCTGCCCGGTGCGATTCTTGATTGCTGATTCCAGACGCTGATCCATACACTTCATTTATAATGGCAGAGCCGAGCCAATAAAAGCCAGAAAGCGCCACCGCCCAGCGAATTCTCTGTTGGCAGATGCGGTGGGCGAGGCTAGTCCTCGATCTTTTCGGTCACCTCGTTGGAGAGCAGCGGGTGCAGCAGCTCTCTCAGCTCGCAATGCGCTTCCAGGGGGTGGCGCAGGGGGCGCTTGAGGTGGATCGTGTAGCGATTGCGACGACCTTCGCGGCTGCGTTCAAGGTAGCCGCCGTCCTCCAGATCGGCTACAATGCGTTGCACCGCGCGCTCGGTGATGCCGACCGCCAGGGCAACTTCCCGCAGCGGTTGATAAGGATTACGCGCCAGTGCGATCAGCACATGCGCATGATTTGAAAAAAACGTCCACTGAGCATCGTCGCCCATAAAGAGGATTCAACACAATCGACCGGGAAGCACAAGTCGCGAATTGCACGGCTGTTACTACCAAACTGCCGAATCAGCCTTCGCCGATCAGGCCGAGCCCCACGCGGATCCACCACGGCATCGTAAAAAACGCGCCGACGGTCGTCGCCACCACGATCTGCACGGCCACCTTGGGCTCACCCCCGTAGTGCTTGGCCAATACGATGGGGATCATGCCGGCCGGCATCGCGGCCTGCACCACCACCACGCGGCGCAGGTCTTGCAGGCTGGGCGGCAGCAGTACGGCCACGAGCAGGAACACGGCGGGCAGAATGCCGAGCCGCAGCAGCGTCCCGACCAGTGGCGTGCGCGGGTTTTCCTTCCACGCACCCGCTTTGGCCACTTCCGCGAGCGTGCCTCCCGCGAGGATCAGGCCCACCGGGATGCCGCAGTTGCCAAAAAACAGCAGCGTGCGGTCGAGCCACGGCGGGATGTGGGCGTAGAGGCCGGTGAAATTCGCCACCAGCCCCAGGATCAGCGCGATGGCCGGCGGGTTGAAGAGCTTGGAAACGAAGCCCTTGGCGAATTCGCCCGACACGAGCATGATGCCGACCGTCCACAGCGCCATCTCGATGCCCAGGTTGTGGACCACGAGCACACCCATAGTGTCGGTCGGGCCAAAAAGGGCCTCCACGAGCGGGATCGCCATGTAGCCGTAGTTGAAGATACCGATCGCGAAGGCGAAGGTACGCCGCCCGGCCCCTACGCGCAGCCCCATCCAGCCGCCTACGACCCACGCCAGGGCAAAGCCGGTCAAGACGAGGCTGAAGCCCACCAGCGGCGGCCAGATCACGTCGAGCGGGTCCATCAACACCGCGTTGCCGCTGACGAGGCGGAAGAGCAGGCAGGGCATCAGCACGTGCACCAGCAGCCACAGCAGCGGGCCATCGCCCTCGCTCTTCCAAAGGCCGCGCCAGCGCAGCCCGAAGGCCGTCAGCGTTACCGCGAAGATCGGCAGGGCAGCGAGCAGGATCCTGGCGTAAGAGTAGTCGGCGGTCGCGGCGAGCAAGAGCGGCATGAAGCACTTACGATGCGTGCCCGCCTACGTTTAATCAAGCGGAAGCGCCGGTTGGCTCGCTTAGCCAGTCGCGCGGCTGCAGGAACTCGTGCAAGCGGGCCTCTTCGCTGTTTTCCTCCGCCTTCCAGTCGTAGACCCAGCGGGCCAGCGGCGGCATCGACATCAGGATGCTCTCCACGCGGCCCCGGCTCTGCAGGCCGAACAAGGTGCCCCGGTCGTAGACGAGGTTGAACTCGGCATAGCGCCCGCGCCGGTAGAGCTGGAACTGGCGGTGATGCTCGGTGTATTCCGTCTCGTGGCGGCGCTTCAGGATCTCCTCGTAGGTCGGCCAATAGGCATCGCCCACCGCCTGCATCAAGTTAAACGAGTCGTCGAAACCCAGCTCGTTGAAATCGTCGAAAAACAGACCGCCCACGCCCCGGGTCTCGTCGCGGTGGGGCAGGAAGAAGTAGCGGTCACACCACTCCTTGAACTGGGTGTAATACTGGTCCTCCTCCCCAAATGGCTCCAGCGCCTTGCGGGCTGCGGCGTGCCACAGGCGCACGTCTTCGGGGAAGGGGTAGAACGGGGTGAGGTCGAAGCCGCCGCCAAACCACCACACATTGTCCTTCGGCTTGCTTTTTTCGCCCTCCGCCAGCGGCCCGGCCACAAATAGCCGCACGTTCATGTGGCTGGTGGGACAAAACGGGTTCAACGGGTGCATTACGACCGAGACGCCCATCGCGCGGAAGGGCTTGCCTGCCAGCTGCGGACGGTGGGCGGTGGCCGAGGCCGGCATCTCCTTGCCGCGCACGTCGGAGAAGTTGACGCCCGCCTTTTCGAAGATCGCGCCATCGGCCCACACGCGAGACTCGCCGCCGCCGCCCTCCTCACGCTCCCAACTGTCGCGCCGGTGCTCGGCCTGCGGGTCGAGGTGCTCCATGCCGTAGGAGATGCGGTTTTGCAGGCCCTGCAGGTAAGCCCGGACGAAGCTGATGTTGTCGAGCGAGATCATAGCGCGAGCGAAACGTTGCACCGGCGGCTGGGCAATCGTTTATTCACGCCATGGAGAGCAAGGAGAACCCCCAACTCGTGATCTTTGGCTGTGGCTACGTCGGCGGCGCGGTCGCCCGAGAAGCCCTGCGCCGGGGCTGGCGCGTCACCGCATTGACGCGCAACCCCGAAAAGGCGGCCCAACTTCAAGCCCTCGGTTGCCGCACGGTGGTCGCCGATCTGGCGAGCGACGACTGGCATCAGGAAATCCCGGGCCCGGTCGACTACGTGCTCAACGCCGTCAGCGGCGGGGGTGGGGGCATCGAAGGCTATCGGCGCTCTTATCTGGAGGGCCAGCAGTCGGTGCTCGCGTGGGCCAAAAACCGGCAAGTCGGGGCGCTCGTTTACACCAGTAGCACCTCCGTCTATCCGCAGACTGGGGGCGAAGTGGTGACCGAAGACGACGCGACCGATGGCGACAGCGAGATGGCCAGCGTGCTCCTGCAGGCCGAGGGGCTGCTACAACCGGTGCCGGATGGGGTGGAACGGGCCTACGTGTTGCGGCTGGCGGGCATCTACGGGCCGGGCCGGCACTACCTGCTCGACCGCTTGCGCGAGGGACACCGGGAGTTCCCCGGCACGGGCGACTTTTTCCTCAACCTCATCCACCTCGACGACATCGTGGCGGGCATCTTTGCCTGTTTTGCCGCTCCGGTGGGCGCTTCGGGCGTCTACAACCTGGCCGACGACGCGCCCCAGACCAAGGCCGAGGTGGTGCATTGGATCGCCCAGCGCCTCGGGATCGAAGACGTGCGCTTTAATCCCGAGCTGGACGGCCCCCGGCAGGCGCGTCGTCGCCGCATGGGCCGCACGACCAGCCCGCATCGGCAAGTCTCCGCCGCGAAGGCCAAGGCTGCGCTCGACTGGGCGCCCCGCTATGGGGATTTTCGCGCCGGCTACGAAGCCATTTTTGCCGCAGAATAGAAGGGAGGGCTAACGCACTTGGCTGCGTCGGCGAAACTTGATTTCGGCCAGCTGACCGAGGCCGCCAAAGGTCACGACCTTGTTGATGGCCGGGCTGGCGATCTGGAGGATCAGCTTGCGGCCGAGGGCGTGCTGGTCGCGCATCACCTCGAAGAGCCAGTGCAGGCCCATTGAGTCGATCATGCGCAGCTCGCGCAGGTCGAAGTAGATCACTTGCGGCCCGAGGCTTTCGTGGGCCTGCAAGACCTCCTCCACCGTCTTGCTCAAGGGCTCTAGCTGGGTGCTGATGATATTCTCGTCGAACACCAGATACAGGCGCCGACGCACGCGGTCGAAATCAGGCTGGATCATCAGGAAGAGGGGGTGCGGAGCGAAAAATCGAAGACGAGCGAAGTCCCGCCGTGCTCCAATTGCAGACGGTCGCTGAGGTGAGAAATGATGCTGAGGCCGAGGTGCGGGCCGCCGGGCTTTTGCAGTTGCTGCAGGCGGCCCTCGAGGTCGAAGCGGTGGCCCTTGCCCGGGTCGTCGATCCGCACGCGGACGACTTCTTCTGCCCGGTTGATGCTGATATGGAGGGTTGCCACCTTGTCGCTCTGGCCTTCGCAGCCGTGGGTCAAGGCATTGAGCACACCTTCGCGCAGGCAGATCAGCAAGTCGTACAGACGGTCGCCTAGCTGTTCTTCGAGGGCAAACTGTAGGCTGCGCCGCCAGACTTCTTGCAGTTGGTCGATGTTCTCAACTTCGCTGCCGGCGTAGCTTTCTTGAAAAATGGGTTGGAACTGGGCATCCATCGTCGTTTCGGGGGAAAGGCTATACCTTACCAACAACAAATCGTCCGTTGATTGAAAATCTGCAGTGGGAAAACGCTCCTTGGCCTGTTGCATCCGATAGCCGAAGGCCAACGGGTCGACATCGAGGGTGCTGGCAAGCTCGTAAATGCCGTCGCTGAGCAGGCAGATGGCGGCGAGGCGCTCGGTGGAGCAATGCACGGGCTCGGCGGTGGGATAATCGCTCCAGCCCAGCGGGTGCTCGCCCACCGGCCCAAACTGGACAAAACCGTCGACGTCGATCAGCCAGGCCGGCGGCATCCCGCGGTTGATGATCTCGAGCCGGGCCGTCTCCTGGTGCACGCGTGCGACCGTTACAGCAAGGCTGGGTGGGCGCTGGCGCGTCTGGCGGGCGAGGGGGGCAAATTCCTGCAGGATAAAGCGGCTGAACCGGGGCAGCGCGGCAAATAGCTCGCGCCCCTCGTCGGCCAGGCCACGGATCATGCCCTGGAAAAACGCGGCCAGCCACGAGGCCCGCAAGTCGTGCCCCGTCACATCCCCGGCCATCAGCCAATCCGAGCCCTCATCCTGGTGGGCGTAAAAGAAGTCGCCTCCCGCCTGATGCAGGGGGAGATACTGCACGCGGCACGTCTGCCCCAGGGCATCCGGAAGCCAGGTGTTGAGGCCGGAGTCGAGCGCGGCAACCTGCGAAAGTTGGGCCTGCTCGCTGCGGATCTTGCGGCGGCGGTGAGTCTCGTTGGAGGCGCGGTAGATCGTCTGGGTGAGGTGCTCGGCGCGCACCGGTTTGTCCAGAAAGTCGAAGACCCCCAGCGTGAGGCTCTCCTGCACGAGGTTTTTCTCCCCCTGCGCGGTGATCATGATCACCGTCAGCGTTGGATCCAGCTCTGCCAGCCAGCGTGTGAGTTCGATGCCGTTTAGGTTCGGCATCCGGAAATCCGTCAGGAGCACGTCCAGTGTGCTGGAGCCCAAATGCTCGATGATGCGCTGGGCCTCCAGACCGTCGGCGGCAGTGTAGACGCGGTACCCCGCCTCCTCCAGGCAGTAGCGGAAAAAGTTGAGACCGTAAGGGTCGTCTTCCACCACCAGGACGGTGAGTTGACTGATATTGCGCGACTCCATTGACGATAGATCACAGCTTGTTAATTCTCAGAGGTGAATCAATTCAATCCCGCCTCGGGAAGCCGTTCTAAGTGAATTTTTACCCACATATTCCCTCAAATCTACAGGGCGTTATTGAGAATCTGGCGCAACAAGCCCAAAAAGCAGGTGGTCGAGCCCTGCTCGTCGGGGGTGTCGTGCGCGACGCCTTGCGGGCCCAACCGACCAAAGATGTGGACATGGAGGTCTTCGGCCTGCAGCCCAGTCAACTGGAGGCCTTGCTGAAGCAGGTGGGCCCGTATGCGGCGGTGGGCAAGTCGTTCGGCATCTACAAAGTCACCTCCAACGATCTGGACGTGGCGATCCCTCGCCGCGAGCGCAAGACAGGGCAGGGGCACCAGGCATTCGAGATCGCGCCCGATCCCTTCCTCTCGGTGGCGGAGGCGGCGGCACGGCGCGACTTTACGGTCAACGCCCTCTATGGCGACCCGTTGACGGGCGAAGTAATCGACCCGCATGGCGGTCAGGCCGACCTTGCAGCGGGGGTGCTGCGGCACACCTCGCCCGCCTTTGCCGAGGATCCGCTGCGGGTGCTGCGCGGGATGCAGTTTGCCGCCCGCTTTGAGCTGACCCCGGCCCCGGAGACGGTGGAGCTTTGCCGCACGATGACGCCGGAGGGCCTGTCGCCTGAGCGTTATTACGAAGAGTGGAAAAAGCTGGTCCTGCGCGGCGTGCGCCCCTCGCTGGGGCTTGAATTCCTGCGTGCGACGGGCTGGGTGCAATACTTCCCGGAGCTGGCCGCGCTGATCGATTGCCCGCAAGATCCCAAGTGGCATCCGGAGGGAGATGTGTGGGCGCATACGCTGCACTGCCTCGAGTTCTTTGCCCGCCACCGTACCGGCGACGATTGGGAAGACCTCGTGGTGGGGCTCGCCGTTTTGTGCCACGATCTGGGCAAACCGGCCACGACCGCCTTTAGCGAAGGCCATTGGCGCTCCCCGCGTCACGATGTGGAGGGCGAGGCGCCAACACGCGCCCTGCTCGCCCGCTTTACCCAGCACAAGGACTTGGTGGAATCGGTCGTGCCGCTGGTGCTCGCCCACATGCGCCCGCATATGCTCTACACGCAACAGGCGGGCAGTGGGGCGATTCGCCGACTCGCGCGCGATGTGGGCCGGCTCGACCGATTGCTGCGCGTGCTGCGTGCGGACTACGGGGGGCGTCCGCCGCTGCCGGGCGAGCCCTGCAAGGCGGCGGATTGGCTGACGGCGCGGGCCGAAGAGCTGCGGGTGCAAGATGCCGCTCCCAAAGCCCTCCTCCTTGGCCGCCACCTCATCGCCGCCGGGCTTCGCCCAGGGGTGCAGTTCAAGGCCATCCTCGAAGCGGCCTACGAGGCGCAGCTCGATGGGGCCTTCGAAGACGAGGCAGGCGCGCAGGCCTTCTTGCGGGAGTATCTGGCGCAGCACAGTTGACGCCCGAGGTTGCATTTTCCGGGGCGGCGACCTCTTGTGTAGGGCATGGAAACCTCCGCACCCTATCCCCTCGAAGACCTTTACGAAGACATCATCGGCAAGGCCCAGCGCGGCCTCGGCTTGACCGATCTGCAGCTGATGGAGCGCTCCGGCCTGAGCATGTTTGCCATCCAGGCGGCCAAGGAGGGCGAATTCCACGAAGAGTCGATTGCGCCGCTTGCCGCCGCACTGGAGCTGGAGCCTGCCGCGTTGGGCGAGATTGCCCTGCGCCAGTATGCCCCCCGCGTGAGCCCGGTGCCGGGCCTGCTACCGATCAACCAGCCGGCGACCCTTTACCCGGGCGCGACCGTCAATCTCTACCTCGTGTGGGATGAGGCGACCAAGGACGCCTGGCTTTTCGACTGCGGGGAAGACGCGACCGATGTGGTCGAGGCCGTGCGCCGCCACAGCCTCAACCTCAAGGCCATCTTCCTCACCCACGGCCATCGCGATCACCAGAAGGCGCTGCCCGACATCCAGGCCGCGTTGGGCAACCCGCCTGCCTTCGCCCACCCGGCGGAAGGTGTCGCGGGCGCCCAGGCTATCGACGCGGGTGAGCAACGTCAGCTGGGCGCGCTGACGCTGGAGGTGCGCTCCACGCCGGGTCATTCGCCGGCTGGGCTCACCTACGTCGTGCAGGGGCTGGAGTGCCCGGTCGTCATCGTGGGCGATGCGATCTTTGCCGGCTCGATGGGCAAGGTGGCGGCGGAGAAGTTCGGTGACGCCCGGCAGGCCATTCGCGAGCAGATCCTGTCGCTGGATGGGGCAACGATCGTCTGCCCCGGCCATGGCTGCCTGAGCACCGTCGGTCTGGAGCGCAAGCACAACCCGTTTTTTGCCGAGGCGTAGGCTTGGGGCGCAAAAAAGCCCGCTTCCATTGGGGAAGCGGGCTGAAAGTTACCGATGATGCGGGGTGGGCTTAGTGTCCGCCGCCAATGTGGGGCAGGAAGAGGAAGCACACCGCCACGATTGCGGTCGGGGCGAGAGCGGCCAAGGCCAGGTTCAGCGGAGAAACGCCGCCCGGGAAGAACTTTTGCAGCAGGCTTTGGCCAGCCGGGTTCGGGGCGTTGGCGATCACCGTCAAGCCACCGCCGGTCACGGCACCGGCCACCACGGCGTATTGCAGGGCGGGGTTGGTGCCAAACTCAGGCACCTGCGACGCGAGGAAGGTGATGGCGGCGTTGTCGTTAAACGCGGTCAGCAAGGTCGAGCCGAGGAAGAGGGCGGTTTCGTTCAGCTTGCCCAGCACCGGCGAGATCCACCAGTTTTGCAGCGAGCCGTGGGTCACGAGGGCGGCAAGGAAGAAGCCGACCAGCAGCGGGCCCTTGATGCTCACATCGTCCTGGTGGGTGCGGGTAGCGGCCACAAAGGCGAGGAAGAAGAGGAAGCCGGCCACAAACATCGGCGGGTGGTGCAGGGTGAACACCGTCCAGGCCATGAAGAGCAGGATGACGCCGGTGATCCAGAAAGGCACGGGCTCTTCCGGCAGTTGGTTGGCGTCCTTTTCGGCCAGGGCCTGTGCATTGATCTTCACGAACTCCTTCTTGAAGATGAAGTAGTAGAGCGCGGTCGCGATCACGATGGCCGTTACGGCCTTGTAGCCGAAGTAGTCGAACATGTGGATCAAGTCCCAGCCCCAGGTGCCGGCAACCATCAGCACGGGCGGAGCCGCAAAGTGCGTCAGCGTGCCGCCGACTGAGACGTTGACGAAGAGCAGGCCGAGCGTGGCATACTTGAACTTCGTCGACACTTCGTAGCGGTAAAACTGAGCGGCGAGCAGCAGCGCGGCAATCGTCATCGCGGCAGGCTCGGTAATGAAGGAGCCGAGCAGGGGGCCGACGATGAGGATCGACATCCACCAGGCGCTCGGTTTGCGGCCGCCGAGGCCGGCGAAGAGGCCCAGCACCTTCTCGGAAAACTTGAGGATGGGGCGGGTCGAGGCGATGGCCATGATCACGATCACAAACAGCGGCTCGGTATACTTCATGTTCTGGAAGGCCAGCACGTCGAAATAGCCCGTCACGGCATGCCAGTCGAAGCCGTGCATGCCGAAGATGGCGAACACGAGCGGGATACACCAGATGCCGAAGACGGCTTCCACCTCGCCGAGGAAGTGGAAGACGGTGGCGCGGAAGCTCGTATCGTCCTTCGCGTTGCGGTAGGGCTTGGCCTCAGCCGTCAGGCCCTCGCGCTGGATCTTCTCTTCATGCTCGTGCTCGTATTTGTGAGCCAGCTTCATGAAAAAGCCGGCGGCAAAGGTGTGTGCCACGGCGAGAAGGAAGATGATGGTGGCGACGAGGTTAAAGGGATCTTCCTGAATACGGTGGGCCAATTTGCCCCCCAAGGTCGTGATGCCTTGGGCCTCCTCCTGCGCCTGATATTTGTTCAGGTCGTAGGGGACGGGGGAGCTGATTTCGTGGTGGCCACCCCCGTGCCCGGCGTCACCATGCCCTTCATCGTGCGCATGGTCGGCGGCCTCTTGGGCGGCGCCGTGACCGGATTCCTGTGGGGCTGCCGCCAGGGTTGGGGCAAGGGTCAGCAACCAGCCAAAGCTGGCGATGACGGTTACATTGCGGAGTAATCGCCCAATCTTCATGCCATGGAGCGTTTAAATCCCCAATTACTTGGCAAGTAAAACTGGATGTTGACGGATCGATTGTTTAATAAACGCCGCTTTCCTGGGCAAAAAGAAACACTCCAGATTGCTCTGGAGTGTTTGGAAAAAAAAGTGAACTGCGACCAGCGCGCTTAGCGGCGGCGGCGGAACTTGCTCTGGAACTTTTCCACGCGACCGGCGGCGTCGACGAAACGCTTTTCACCAGTGTAAACCGGGTGGCTGTCCATCGTGACGTCGCGGACGATCACGTAGTATTCCACCCCGTCGATCGTTTCCTTGCGGTCACTCTTGAGGGGGGAGGTCGTCAGGAAGTTTTTACCGGACGAAACGTCGCGGAAGCAGACGTTGTTGATCTTCGGGTGGATGTTTTGCTTCACAACAAATTCCTTTCTTGGGGGCCGGACAAAAAATTAACCTTGGCGCGCCTTGAAGCGCGGGTTGGTCTTGTTAATCACGTAAACGCGACCACGGCGACGAACCACTTGGCAGTTCGGGTGGCGGTTCTTCAGGCTCTTGAGGCTGGCGGCAACTTTCATTGGGAAATTGGAAAAAGGGAAAAAACACCCGAGACGGGGTAGGGTGTCAATAACTTTCGGCAAATCTTCTCGTGTGCGGGGCGCTCGAAGGGCCTAGCTGGGGTTTTGCAGCAGGCAATGCGCGGTGCGCCGGGCCGTGCGCGCTGCCGCCACGCGGTCGCCGCACAAGTCGAGCGACGATGCGCCGAGGAAGAGCAGGTACAGCGCGTCGGAGAGGAAGGTGAAGCGCTCTTCCGGCAGCGCCTCGTCTTGCGTCTGCGGCTGCAGCAGCAGGCGGATGCCTTCGCGCAGGTTGCGCTTGTGCTCGCAGGCGATGGCGTTGAGCGGGTGGTCGGAGTCGGGCATCTCGGTTGAGATGTTGCAAAACGGGCAGCCGCGGTATTCCGGGTCGGCCATATTACGCTCCAGATGCTCGAAAAGGGCGTCGACGCGGGCGGCTCGGTCGAGGTCGCGCCCCGCGATGTCGTCGATCATGGCGCTCACTTCGGTCATCTTGCGGCGCAGCCAGTCGGCCCCCAGGTCGTCCTTGCTGGGGTAGTGGTGGTAAAGCGTGGCCTTGGCCACGTCGGCTTCGGCAATCACCTCGTTGATGCCGGTGGCACGATAGCCCTTGGTATAGAACAGGCGTGTGGCGGCGGAGAGGATACGCTCCCGCGCTTCGCTGGTGGAAGTGGGTGCCATTAATAGACAAGGTGGTCTGCGGCTGCTGGGTTGTCAAGTCAGCCCACGGCGGTGATTTTCTCCTGCCGGCGGATGAAGTGACGCCCTGCCAGCAGCAAAACGGCGAGCCCCAGGATAAAGAGCACCGGGAAGGCGAAGAACGAGCGTGTGAGCAGCACGTCCTGGCTGGCGTCGGGGAACCAGAGCTGCAGCCCGGCGAGGATGGCGACATGGGCCAGCCCGATGGCCCCGTAGCCCAGGTTGATCGCCAGCCCTTTGAAGCTCAGGACGGTCGCGCGCTGTTTGGAATCCACCTCGCGGTTGAGGTAGTGGCTGTGGAAAAAGCCCACAAAGTTGAGCGCCGAGGTGCAGAGCAGATAAAAGAGCAGGCCCACGTAGGGCAGGGCGAAGCCGAGCCCCAGCAGCCCCGCCAGCATACAACCCGAGAGCAGCAACAGGTTTTGCACCGGGCTGCGGTGCGTGACGAGGAATCGCCCGATGCGCCCGTAGAAAAACCCGAGCAGCGCGAGCCCGGCAAAGATAAAGCCGAGCATGCTGGGCGGGTAGCCGATGATGCTCAGATATTCCGAGCCCAGCACGGCGAGCTGCCGACCGAAGGCATCGAGCAACACCCCGGCGATGATCACGAAGAGCACAAAGCGGTGCTGGAGCGTCCACTGGCCCGCCCGCGCCATTTGCTGAAAAGCCCCGCGCACGGCGGCCCAGCGCATGGGTTGACGCTCGAAACTCTCCGGCTCCTTCATCCGCAGCGCCGCGAGGGCGACGACCAGCGCATGAATCAGCGTCATCCAGATGGGGATCTTGACGATGTCGGCGCGCGTCAGCTCTTCGCTGCCCCCGAGGGCCTGCCACACGGTGTTGACCAGTGTAAGGTCGTAGACGAGGCCGCCGAGGATCATGGCCACAAAGAAGCCTACCGCCGACCACCGCGCCAGGATGTCGAGCACCCGGGGCCACTGGGCCTCCAGCCCCTTCTCCTGCAGCGTATCGAATGCGACCGCCTCATCGGCCCCGCTCGCGCTGGCCTCGCCCAGCCCACTGGCAATGCGGTTGATCGCCACGAGGGTGAAAAGCATCCAGCCGCCGTCGATGGGGGCCACCAGCAGCACCACCATCTCGACCGTCATCAGCAGGGCGGCCAGCAGCACGAGGTTGCGCCGGCCCACGATGTCCGCCATGGCGCCCGAAGGCACCTCCGCCAGCACGATCGTGGCGGCCCAGATGGCGTTGAGCAGGTTGAACTGGGTCAGCGTCAGCCCCAGGTCGAGGAACATCTTGGCCATCACCGGGTAATAATACCGGGCATTGGCCAGCACCCGGAAGATGATGAACAGCCGGACGTTGGGCAGCGAAAAAGGCGAGGCAGGCTTCATGACAGCAGCAGCGGCAGATCTTGCACGCCTTGCCGATCAGGGCAACTCATGAGCTCAATCGCGTGCGCTTACCCCTGCTGGCCTTCGCCAAAGAGGATCTCCTGCTGCGGCCCCTTGGGCGTGCGGAGCGGCTTGTCGTCGTGCAGGTGGCGGGGAGGGCGGCCTACGCGGCGGTTCAGCGCCAGCTCCGACTCTTCCACGATGCGGTCGCAAATGCGCTTCACGTGGGTCGTCAGCCACATATAGGTATCGCTGCGCTCGCGGAAGTCGGCCCGGCCAAAGTGGTCGACACGGCCGCACTGGCGCAGCTCGTCGTTTTGCACAAATTCGGATTCGCTGCCCGGGGCGTAGACGGCGTAAGCCTTGCCGCCGCTCTTGCGCACCACGGAGAACACCGGCACATCGGAAGGGCCGTCCGCAATATAGATCATGTTGCGGATCGGCACGCGGCGGTCTTCCTGCGAGATCTTGGAATTCACGTCGATGCTGGCGATCTTGTTCGTGCCCTTGTTGATCTCGAAGATGAAGCGCGTCTTGATCGTGTTGTCGACAAAGCGCCCGATCTGGCCGATTTCGGAATCGCCCGGCTCCATTTCCAGCTCTTGCTGCAGGTTGTAGTGCGGGGGCAGGGGGTTCTCGATGAATTCACAGGCATACACCCCGTCGATGTAGGGAGCGATCGCGCTGCCGCGGATCATTTCGGCCAGACCGGTGGAGATAATATAGTGCTCCAGCTTGATCTCATAGCGTGCGTAGACGGGGTTTTCGGAGACGATGCGCTTCAGCCGGTCGAAGAACTCCGGCAAGCCCGCATAAAAGGTCAGCTTCTTCCCCAGCTCGCGCAACAGGGCGTTGTTGAGGCCGCTGGTAATGCCCGCCCGCGTGTAGGTGAGCAGGTGGTTGAGGTAGAGAATCTCGGGCGAAGGGTTCTGGCCCCGTTGCCGGTAGACTTCTTCCATGCTGTTGACCTCGACCCAGAATGCGCGCTCGTCGATCCCGTAGTGCTCGAAGATCGGCCACTGCATGTAGCCCGGGATGAGGGTCTTGTCGAAGTCCCACAGGCAGGCGACGATGTTTTGGCGGTGCAGTGTATCTTCGGACATAAGGAGCCAGTGTGCGCGGGCCGGGGCGCTTTGGCAAGAGCGGTGCCACTACGGCCACAGCTGCCGGCACACGGGCACATCGGCGGGCACCCAGTCGAGCCGCTCCCACTCGGCCGGGGCGATCCAGCGGGCCTCCGTATGCTCCTTGAGCACCAGATGTGGGCGAGGATCGCAAACGATGCGAAACGGGATCAGCCGCACGGGCCCGAAGGGGTAGGTGTGCTCGACTGGTTCGAGCGGCTCCAGCGCGCTCACTTCCAGCTCCAGCTCTTCCTGTAATTCGCGGCGCAGGGCATCGGCAGGCGCTTCCCCGGGCTCGACCTTGCCCCCCGGGAATTCCCATTGGCCGCCCAGCTTCTTGTGTGCGGGCCGCTTCGCCGTTAGCACGTTGCCCTCGGTATCCGTTAGGACAGCGCAGACGACGGCGACGGGGGGCGTGTTTGAATTGGGCTCCATGCCCCAATTGCGGCAGGCACCTACTGCTTTGGCAACCGCGAAAGAAAGCAGAATAAACTTGAGGTGAAGATAATGAGCGTCGCAACTTCTGCTTCATGCGCGAAAATGCCGCGATGAGCGTGTAATAGAGATGTAAAACATCTTTTTGGCTTTTTAGTGCCATTTAGGCCTTCCTTAAAAGGATGGTAAAGAAATCAGGATATGGCTTGGTTTGGGTCTAGGGTTTAATTGCTAAGAATAACGTAATGCGGTTGGTAAAGTTTCTGTAATCAAAATCGCTAATAGTGCTTAATGGGACTGGTATCTATTTAGAAATCAGGATCTTGCGATGTGGTTTGGGTGCCTGTCTTGAGATGTTCAATTAAACGAATGTATGAGGCCCGATGTCTGTGCTTAGGCGGCCAAATCTGCGCTTGCGGTGGATTCCTCAGCTCAAATTTTACTATTTAAACCGCGATAATTGTTTGCTACCCAGTTTAGCTACTCGGCAATCGCTTCTCGCTGTGTTGATCGTCTCACACCTCACCTGTCTCTCGTGGAAAGAGGATTCATAGCTGCGGGGAGCGTTAGCCATTGTGTCTCTCTTCACTGGGTTTGATCCCCGGTAAACCGTCGTCTTTTGTGTTTCCTCGTTTCTCGAGCCGTCTTCCTATGATTGCAACCCGAGCTTCGCTGACCTTGCGCAGCGGTCTGTTGCTGTCCGCCCTCCTGTCTTTGCCCTTGGGGCAGGCAGTGGCCCAGCAAGCTGCCGTCACCCTCCCTTACAGTGCGCCAGCGAGCGGCTACGCTACGTTGGGTGCCACCCTCGCCATCGACGCCAAGGCCGAGCGCGCATCGCTCGAAGACGCCACCGTGGAAGTGAGCTGGGGCCGGGATGAAGTCGTTTCTCTCCCCCTCGACCTCACGGCGTGGGAACAAGAAGGCCAGGTGCTGATCGACGTGCCGCTGGGCGAGGCGGTGGCGTCGGGGCAAGTGACGATCGAGCTGGTGGGCACCAATGCCGCCTGGGAAGTCGTCGACCAAGGCGTGGACTTTGCCGAAACGCCGGGCACGGCAGGCGTATGGCTGGAGTCTGCCACGCGCGAAGCGGCGAGCGGCAAGGCAAAGTTTGTCCTGCGCAGTACCCGCCCCATCGGCGAATTGCCTAGCGCCAACGCCTTTGCCCTGTTTGGTGGCGAATCGCTCCCGCACATGGTCGTGCGGCCCCTCGACGCCTACCGCTGGCAGGTCGAGACGACCGGCAGCGTGTCGGCCGAAGGCGCCCTGCAGCTCGTCTTCAACGGCGGCGGGCAAGACGCTTACGGCCTCGCCCATACCACCCAACGCTTTTTCCTCCGTGGCCTCGAAGCGGAGCCTGAAGCACCGGCGCGCGCGGGGGCTCTCGCGAGTGGGCCGATTGCCGCTGCCGAAGTCACCATCCCGCTTCCGCTGGCCGAGTCCCCGGTTGGCAGTGGCATCTTTTCGGCTTTTGCCACCGGCAGCTTCAACAGTGGGGGAGGGCAGACCAACGCCTACAATTACCAGATCGAGCTCGAAGGCGGCGACCAACTGAGCGTCTACACCAACAGCACACTGGCGACTCCGCCCGTGCACCGCCTCCAGCTCTACGGCCCCACCGGCACTTTGCTGATCGGCAGCTCCAACGGTTCGCCCGATCCCATCCAGCAATACGCCATCACGACCCCCGGAACCTACACCGTGCGCTACTGGACCGATGGCAGCACCGATTTCGAGATCCGCATCGACGTGGGCCGGGGCGAGAGCCTTGAATCCGAGCCTAACGGCGAATTAGGCCAGGCCAATTTCCTCCGCTTCAATGCCATCGCCGGCGGCTCGCAGGCTCAAATCGCCGGTGCGCTGGCCGATCTGGAGCGAAATTCGTGGTTTGTCGGCTCCAACGATGTCAACGGCGACTTCTACCGCCTCGGCGCAATCAACGCCGGCAACTCCATCGACATCACCTATGCGTTGCCCGACGATTCGACGCTGGAAGTAGGCGATCTCGAGCTGGTGCTCTACCGCGCCGGGCAGGCAACCCCGCTCGCGATCACGAGCACAGGCAGCGGCCTCAGCCACACCGCTTCGGCCAACGACCTTTATTACCTGCAAGTCGGCATCAACGACAACCTCGACGGCACCAGCCTGGTCTTCGATGGCGGCACCGACCGCGTCGACCTGCCGCCGGAAGCGATGCATGGCCGCACCGCGATGACGGTCGAGTTCTGGATGCGTGGTACGCCCAGCAATCGGGCCCTGATCAGCACGGCCCACGCCAGCCAAAACAACGAGTGGCTGGTCTGGATCGTCAACGCCACCACGATGGACGTGTACGATCACGGCTCCTATAGGCGTTTTACCGTGCCTACCATCGACGAAGCCACCTGGCGTCATTACGCCATCGTGCGCAACCCGACTGCGGGCACGGTCGGAATTTTTGTCGACGGCGTTTCCGTCGGCAGTCAGGCCGCCACGCTGAACCCACTCAACAGTCAGGGCTTTGTGCTCGGGCAAGATCAGGACTCGGTCAACGGCGGCTACGACAGCAATCAGGCCTTTCTCGGCTCGCTCGACGACCTGCGGATCTGGTCCGTCGTGCGCACGCCCACCGAGATTGCCGACCACCAGAAGGTGATCCTCGACGGCGACGAGCCCGGCCTCGTCGCCTACTGGCGCTTTAACGAAGGCACCGGCACCGCCATTGCCGACGAAACGGCGAACGATTACGACGGCACCCTCAACGGCGTCGTCTTCCAGGGCGATGTGAATGCCGCCGGTTTCAACCCCGCCAAGCTCGGCATGTTGGCCCGCTACGTGGCCACCGCCACCATTTCCGATTCGATTGCGCCGACCGTTGTCGGGACTTCGCTGCCCAACCCGAACAACAGCGAATACTACGTCAGCTTTACGGTCGACTTCAGCGAAGACATGGCGCCGTTGACGGTTGCCAATTCCGCAAATTACTCGCTTGCCTCCGCCGGTCCAGACGGCTTCCGCGGCACGGGCGACGACGAGGTTTACACCCTCGCGGTAATGCCCTACGCCAACGGCACGCGGGTGACCTTCGACTTGCCCGACGGCCCGCTCCAGCCCGGCGACTACCGCTTTACCGCCGGCATCGGCCTGACCGACCGTGCGGCCAATGCTCTGGTGCCCTATACGCTCGACTTTACCCTCGATCCGTTGGGCGACTTCATCGTCGAAAACCGCTCCAACAACACCCGTGCGACCGCCACCCCGCTGGCTCTGATGATTGATGCGACGCACGACGGGACATTTACCATCGCGAACACCTTCGGCGCGGGTAATTTTACCGGTCTCGAACAGGTCGACCTCAACGGCGATGGCAACCTCGACCTCCTGGCGCTCGACACCGCGACCGATGTCGTCACGGCCTACCTGCATAATGGGGCCGGTGGCTACACGATGGGCGAAACCTACCCGCTGACGGACGAAGCCTATTATAGTGCCGTGGCCGACTTCAACGGCGACGGTCGCCTCGACCTCGCCGTGACGCTGCTCGACGACGACCAGATCCGCGTCTTCTTCAACCAGGGCGACGGCACGCTGCTCCCTGTGGGTACGACCAATGTCGGCGACGGACCCTACGAGATTGTGGCTGGCGACTTCAATGGCGACGGCGATGCCGACCTCGCGGTGGCCAATTACTATGGCGACTCTCTTACCATCCTGCTCAACGACGGCAACGGCAGCTTTACCGCCACCACAATCGACGCTGGCGCCAATACCGAGCCCTATGGCCTCGCGGTGGGAGACTTCAATGAGGACAGCCGCCTCGACCTCGCGTATACGGAGCATGCCGGCAATCGTATCGGCCTTCTCCTGGGGCAGGGCGACGGCACTTTTGCCTCTGCCACCTACCTGGCGCTCAACCCGACCGAGCAATCTCCGCAAGGCGTGCGCGCCGCCGATCTCGATGGCGACAACCACCTCGACCTCGTCGTCGTCTTCGACCGTAACTGGAACGCCTCGCAAGGCTCCATCTACTTTGGCGCGGGCGATGGCACTTTTGTGGACGAATACCGCTTCGATGCAGGCACCTATAGCAAGCAACTGAAGCTGCTCGATATCGACGGCGACGGCTTGCTCGATGTCACCGTCTCGACCCCCTACGAGTTCCGCTACCTCCTCGGCACGGGCCGACGCGAGTCTCCGCTCGCCGGAGCCACTGTGATGGACACGCTCGACTCTATGGACGGCGTGGCGGTCGACGACGTGACCGACAACGGTCGTAACGACTTGATCCTCGCGGGTAACTCGTCCGACAACTTTACGCTGCTCACCGGCAACCCCACCGTCGCCCCGCTGGCCGATGCCGGCATCCCGGGTCTCCGGCAGGCGCTCGGCCGCGGCAATATCCGCAACACGACCGACGTCGATTACTTCAGCTTCAGCGTCGATGCGGGCGACAAGCTCAGCCTGGTCGTAGACAGCATGCGCGAAGGCACCCAAACGATGGGCCTCGCCTACCTGATCTATCCCCTCACGGGCTCTACCTCGCTCAATGCGACGTACGGTAGCTACACCACAGGCCGGGCCGTTTCCAACCCGCTTACGCTCGCTGCCCCGGGCACCTACTATGTCGTCGTGCAGCGCAACTGGGATTATTGGGACGAATACCGCTTCCGCCTTTCTCTGGCCTCTAGCGACTTCCAGCTCGAATCGGAACCCAATGACAACATCAACCAGGCCGACCCCCTGAGCCTGCAGATCGAAGGCGGCGCGCTGCAAGGCAAGATGCTCGCCCAGGCCAATGAAGACGACACCAGCGGCGACTACTTCTCCATCGGCAATTACGGGGAAGGTGCCACCATCACGTTGACTTTCCAGAACACCGAGGACAGCAACCTGACGCCTCAGCTCTGGATCCTGACGAGCGACAACGTGGTGCGCTCGGGCGGTGCCCAAGGCCAGACCACCATCAGCTACACCGTGACCGAGGCGACCGAAGGTGCCTACTTCGTTCGTATGCGCGGGGTAGACGGCACGCGCGATTTCTGGGGCGAATACGTCCTCTCCGTCGAAGTCTCCGACGCGACCCCGATCCAGATCACGAGCGATACGCTGCCGGGCGAAGGCTCCACCGTCTCCACCATGATCAACGGCCTCAGCCTGACCGTGACGGAAGACCTCGATCCCGATTCGGCCAACAATGTCGCCTACTATGACTTGCGTTCCTCCGGGGCCGACGGCGTCTTCAATACCGCCGACGACGAAGTCTACACCTTTGATCGCCCCACTTATGTCAGCGGGCGCACGTTGACTCTTTCCTTCCCGGATGGCCCGGTGCAGCCCGGCGACATTCGCTTCAGCATCCCCGCCGGCTCCCTGCGCGACCGCTTTGGCAATACCTTGGAAGCGCCCTACGTGCGCACCTTCCGCATCGAAGGGCTGCCGCCGTTCGTGACCGAGAGCCGCTCCAACAACACCTTTGCCACCGCCGACTCGATCAGCGTCACGCCGAGCGACGACCACAGCGGCTCCTTCACCAACCTGCCTCCGGTCGCCACCCTCGCAGTGGCCCGCCGCCTCGCCACAGGCGACTTCGACCGCGATGGCAACGCCGACATCGCGGTGGCCTCTGCAGGTGACAGCTCGTTGAAGGTCTACTTCGGCACCGGTAGCGGCACCTTTGACGCCCCCGTCTCCTACGCGGTGGCTCAGGCCCCTTACGATGTAAAGGCGGTCGATCTGGATGGCGACACCTACCCCGACCTCGTCGTCACGACGGCGGTCAACCACCAAACGACGGCTGGTAACGCCGTGGTCTTCCTCAACGACGGCGCGGGCAGCTTCAGCAGCGCTTCGTATACGGTAGGTAACTACCCGCGTGACATCGCGGTGGGCGACTGGAACGACGACGGCCACCCGGACCTCGCCATCGCCAACTACCGGTATGTGAACTCCGATGCCGGCTCGGTCACTCTTTTGACCAACGACGGGGCAGGGGCCTTTACCGCCAGCACGATCCTCGGCGGCCTCAACCTGAAGATTTTCGGCGTGGCTGCGGGCGACTTCGACGGCGACGGCATCGACGACCTGGCGGTGACGGACGATCGGAATGCCCGCCTCGGCGTCTTGCTCAACGAGGGTGCCGGTGCGTTCTCCAACCCGCCCGTCTGGACCAATGTCATTGCCAAGCCCCGCTCGGTGCAGAGCGGCGACATCAATGGCGACGACGACCTCGACCTCGTGATTTCGTTTGAAGACAACGACAGCGTCTCCTACCTGCTCGGCGACGGTTCTGGGGCCTTTGCCTCAGTCGAAAGCCTCGACTTCAACAACAGCGACGGCTGGGCCCTGCTCTTGGCCGACATCAACGACGACGGTCAGCTCGACGTTGCGGTGGGCGGAGACGAAGGCGTCTCATACCGTGCCATCCGCTCCGGTGCCTTCCAGGCGCTCGTGAGTATGGACCCCGACAACCGAGTCTTCGAAGGCCTCGGTGCGGCCGACTTCAACAGCGACGGCCTGACCGACCTGATCGGCTCGGCGCAGGATGGCCGTATCGTCCTCTTTATGGGCCAAAGCGCCCTTCCGTTGGCCGAGGTCGCGGGTATTCCCGGCTTGCGCGAAGCCTACTTCCGGGGCCGTGGCCCGAATCAGGAAGAAGACTACTACGTATTCTCGGCCAACGAAGGCGATGTGCTGACGCTGGCTGCGACGAGTCTGGTCGCCAATTCCAATTACTCGCACACCGTTTATCTCTACGATGGGGTGGGAGCGCAGTTGGCGGTTACATACATTTACAATGGCTCGGGCGAAATGTACTATCCGGCGCTGCCCAACGCTGGCCGCTATTTTGTCCGGGTGGTTCCTTACGCCAATCGCGCGGAAGAGTACCGGGTGCGGGTCAGCCTGATGCCGCCCGGCACTCCGTTGGAAGACAGCTCCAACGATAGCGTCGGGGTTTCCGACCCCTTGAGTTTCTCGCCGGGCGCTGGTGGCCTCGTGGCTCGGATCTTTGCCAACTTCGATCAACGCGATACCGTAGACTACTTCCGTATTGGGAACCTCGGTGCCGGGGCGACCGTCACCGTGCAACTGCAGCAGCCGGCGGATAGCCCCTTTGTCCCGGTGCTCAAGCTCTTCGGCCAGACGGGCAGTGTGACGAAGCTGCAAGGTGCCCCCGGTGCGACCAGCATCAGCTACACCTTTGTCGAGGGCGAAGAAAACCTCTACCACGTGATGGTCGACGACGACGGCTCGGGCGGGCACCTCTTCTCGCGCTACCTGCTCACCGTCACCCTCTCCGACGCCGAGGCCCCGAGCATTACGGGCGTCACGCTGGCGGATGAAGGCGAGACCGACAACGGCCTGTTTGTGCGCTTCGACCTCACCTTCAGCGAAGACCTGGAGGCCGCGACGGTCAACGACCCGAACAGCTATGACCTGCGCACCGCCGGCCCGGATACCCTTTTCGGCACCGCCGACGACGAGGTTTACCACTTCCGCAGCCCCGGCTACACCACCGGGCGGACGGCTTCGCTGCCCATCGTCGACGGCCCGTTGCAGGCTGGCCACTATCGCTTGACGGTGGCAGCCGAAAACCTGCGCGACCTCTTTGGCAACTCGCTGGCGGAGGACTTCGTGCGCACCTTCCATATCGAAGGCGTGCAAGACACCGTCACCGAATCGCGCTCCAACAATACCTTTGCCGAGGCCGATCCGTTGGCCGAAGGCACAGGCTCCTCGGTCGACGGCTCGTTCGAGCTTTCCAGCTCCGTAGCAGTCGGCGTCGATACGGTCGACCTCGTGTTGCTCGATGCCGACGGCGATGGCGATCTCGACCTCGTGGGCGCGCTTACTACTGGCACCACGCCGCTGCGCCTCTGGCTCAACGATGGTACGGGCACGTTCTCCGGCGGCACGCCGATCGTGACCTATGGCACCGCACAAACGCCGCGCCGCTTGCTCGCCGCTGAATTGACGGGCGACAGCCTCACGGATATTGCGGTGACGCTCGACGGTAGCGACAGCGTGCGCGTCTACGCCAACAACGGCGACGGCACCTTTACCGAAACGGCCAATCTCAGCGGCGCGGGTGATCCCCATGCAATCGCGGCGGCCGACCTCGATGGGGACACCTTCCTCGATCTGGTGGTGCAGATGAGCACCAACCCGGCCCGCGTGGGCGTGTGGCTCAACGACGGAGCGGGCGCCTTCACCGGCGGCATCGTGCAGGGCTTTGCCAGCAATACCACGCTTGCGGGGATCGCGCTGGGCGATGTGGACGGCGATGGCCATGCCGACCTCATCACTTCCGATACCTACCACGACAACCTGCTCATCCGCCTCGGCGACGGCACGGGCGCGTTTGCCCCGGCCACTACCTATGGGCTCACGGACACCTCGCCGACGCATGTCGCACTCGGCGACTTCAACAGCGATGGTGCGCTGGATGTCATCGTGGCCTTCAGCTCGGAAAACCACTTCGATTACTTTGCGGGCGCAGGCGATGGCACCTTCACCCGGCGGGAAATTCCGCTTGGTGCGATTGAAAGCCCCAACCGCATTACGGTGGCGGATATCGACGGCGACGGCGTGAGCGACCTGCTCTTCCACGGCTATCGCAGCGGAGGCATCTATCTCTTCTACGGCCTCAACTACGGCGACAGTCCGCTGACCGGCGTGGTGCGTTACACCCAGCCCAGCCGCACCGAAGCAGGCGCGGTGGGAGACCTCGATGGCGATGGCTATCGCGAGATCGTAGCGGCCAACCAGGCCACCGACGGCTTCGACATCCTCACCGGGCGCCGCAGCCTTGGGCTCAAGAGCGATACGGAAGTGCTGGGGCTGCGCTATGCCCTGGCGCGTGGCACCCTGCGCACCGGCACCACCGAGACCGACGCCGACTACTGGAAGTTCTCGGCCCTCGCCGGCGACCGCCTGTTTGTCTCCACCGAGCACTCGATCAACGCGTGGACGAACTACTCCACCGTCACGATCTACGATGGTGGCGGGGCTTCGCTGAGCACGTTCAACGGCGATAGCCCAGGGGGCGAAGGCCAGAACAATCCGCTGACCATCGGTGCTCCCGGCACAATTTTCGTGCGCTTCTCTCCCGGCACGAGCACGGGTGAATACAGCTATGTGGTCAACCTCCTCCCGGCCCCGATCCAGACCGAGCCGGAGGACAACGATACCGTGGCCACCGCAACTGTGCCGGCCTTCGAGATCACTGCCGGCGAGAAGTCGGCCAGCGTCTTCGGCAATGTGGAGCGCGACGCCGACCAGGATCACTACCTGCTGGGCAACCTCGCCCCGGGCACGCAGATCAAGGTTACGCTCCGGCTGCCGGTCTATAGCCTGCTTGAGCCGATCATGACGCTCTTCCGCGACGGGGAGCCAGCCTTGGCTACTACGACCCAGGGCGAGACGTTTATCTCGGCCACGGTGCCGGCCGACCAGGGTGGGGCGTATTACCTGCGCATCACTGCTGGCGGCAATACCGGCAGCTACCGCTCGACTTATCTGGCCGAGATGGAGCTGCTCGACAACGCGGCCCCCGAGATCCTCGGCGCGACACTGCCCGCAGGCTCCAGCGATGGCTTTATCTCCAGCTTCAGCGTCAGCCTGAGCGAAGACCTCGACCCCGTGGTGGTCAACGACCTCGGTAGCTACGAGCTGCGCTACGCCGGTGCCGATGACACCCTCGACACCGCCGACGACGAGCAAATCGCCTTTACCGTCGGTGCCTACACGGCGGGCTCGGTCATCAACTTCGGCATCGTCGACGAGCCGTTGCGCCCGGGCGTCTATCGCTTCACCGCGAGTAACGCTCTGGTCGACCTCTACGGCAATCCGCTGCCGACTCCTTACACGCAGGTCTTCACCGTCTCCCAACTGAACGGCTTTACGACCGAAGCGCCGAACAACAATAGCGTGGCCACCGCCAGCGCGTTTGTGCTGCACCCAGGCGAAGACGGCTACCGCTCCGGCGGTCTGCGCGGTCGCTTGTCCACCATTACCCAGTTCGACTACTGGAAGGTCGCCGCTACGGCTGGCCAGAAGATGATCGTCGACATCGACGTCGTCGGCTCCTCCACCGGTTCGGAGCTGGATCTGACGGTGCGCGGCCCGAACAACGCCGTCATGACGGCTCTGGTAAGCCCGGACAACGGCAGCTTTGCCACCACCGGCCCCATCACCATCACGGAGACCGGCACGCATATTATCCAGCTCGACCGTTACGACTCCTTCGCTGGCGAATACCGCGTGCGTGTCACGCTGATCGATGCCGGCAAGCAGCACGAGACGGAGGCCAACAACACCGTGGGGGCCGCCAATCCGCTGACGCTCACCAGCAACGGCACTTCGCGCGGCGGCAACATCTGGGGCCGTGTCCACGATAATGGAGACCTCGATTACTTCTCGCTCGGTACCCTCGCCTCGGGCGAAACGATCTTCCTGACCGCCAACACGCCCACCACCTCCGGCCTCGTGCCTTCGGTGGCCGTCTACACCAGCTCCGGCTCCTTCGTCAGTGAAGTCAGCGGCGGTCGTTCGGGCGATGCCGTGGCGCAGGTCGATATTACGACCCCGGGCGACTACTTCGCCCTCGTGCGCCAGTCTTCGCAGACGGGCGGCCTGATGGCGGAATACTACCTCAACGTCGAGATCGCGCCTTCGGACACCACGCCTTACGCGAACTTACAGGTCCAGACCGTGACTCCGCCCAGCGGGGGCAGCATCCGCAGTGGCGACACGGTCAACTTCAGCTTCACCGTGCGCAACCTCGGTAACTCCGATGCGGCTACCCCGCCGTGGCGCGACCGTGTTGTCGTTTCCCAAAACGCGATCTTCGGCGATGGCGACGACCTCGAGCTGGCCGCCTTCGACCGCGCGGTGGGCCTGACCGCCGGTGCCTCCTATACGGTGAGCGAGAGCGCCGAACTGCCCGAGGGCATCGACGGCGACTTCTTCCTCATCGTGAAGACCGATGTGACGGATACCGTCGACGAATTCGTCTTCGAGGGCGACAACGTGACGGCTTCCGCCAGCACCTTCCGCGTCACCCGCGCAGCCTACCCCGATTTGGCGGTGCAAAATCTCGCCGTGGCGATCTCCGGGCCCAATGCCGATCCGGAAGTCACCTGGACGACCGCCAACGTCGGCACCGGCGGTGCCGTGGGCGGCCTCACCGAGACGCTCCAGCTCTTCAACCGCGACACGGGCAACCTCGTGCGCCAGCAGACGCTGAACCTGAATCAGGATCTGGCCAGCGGTGGCACTGCCCCGCGCGCGTTCACGCTCCCGAACCCGGGTCACGGCCATTACCGTGTCTACGTCACCACGGATGCGGAAGACGACTTCTATGAATTCGGCGCCACCACGCACGCCGAGGCCGAAGACAACACCTTCAGCACCGACTTCACCGTCTACGACTTCTATCAGGTCTCCGTGGCGGCCCAGCCGGCGGCTGGCGGCTCTGTGACGGGCGGCGGCACCTTCCAGGAAGGCAGCTCCGTCACCGTCACGGCTACGCCCGACACCAGCACGGCCCCATATTCCTTCTCGCGCTGGACGCGTGTGACCGGCGAGCTGCTCAGCACCCGCGCCAGCTACACCTTTGTGCCGACGCGCGACGAAAGCCTCATCGCCCACTTCGCGCTGCCCACCTACACCGTTATGCTCACCAAGAGCCTGGCTGAAGGTGGCACCGTCACGGGCGGCGGCAGCTACAGCCACGGGGCCAACGTCACGCTCACGGCCTCGCCCAAGCCGGGCTACAACTTCGTGGGCTGGCAGGAAAACGGCGGCAGCCTCGGCAACTCCAGCTCGCTTGCGCTGGTCATCACTGGCGCCCGCAGCATCGTGGCCCTCTTTGAAGAGAAGAACCCGAGCCACAACGTGACGGTGGCGACCCAGCCGGCGGGCATCCTCAGCCTGCCCGGGAGCGGCACCTACACCAATGGCCAGACGCTCAACCTGAGCGCCCCTGCCACGCATGTCGACGGTGCCACGGAATACCTCTTCCAGCAGTGGACGCTCAACGGCGTCAACTACAGCTCCAGCCGCACCGCCAGCGACACCTTCACGACGCTCGACCCGGTCGCGATGGCCTTCACCGCCGTCTACAGCTCGCGCAACTTCCTCCCCACCGTCACCAGCGCCACGCCGTCGATCCCGACCGCGCAGTTTGTGACCGAAGGGGCCGAATTCCGCGTGACGCTGGTCTTCGACCGCGCGATGAACCCGAGCATCCAGCCGACGGTGGCCATCGCCAGCGCCAATGCCGCGAACGTCCCGACGTTCCCGACCGGCGGCACCTGGACGGCCAACAACACCTGGCTGAGCAAGATCCTCACCTTCGGCGCAGGCGCCACGGGTGACTACACCCTCACCGTCAGCGATGCCACCGACACCGACGGCCGCACGATGAACGCGGCTCAGGTGCTGACCTTCAAGGTTGACGTGGATGCCCCGGCGGCTCCGACGCTTGCGCTCGGTGCGACTTCCGCCGCAACGGCTCAGGTGACGTGGAATGGCTATTCCGCTCCGGCCGACCTGCAGGGCTTCCGCCTGTTCCTCGATACGAGCGACTTTGCGACCGTCGACCCGGCGGACGCCATCAACTCGGTCGGCGCGGGCGTGCGCAGCCACGTCTTCACCAATCTGGAGCTCGACACCCCGTATTTCGCCGCCGTCGTGGCGGTCGACAATGCGGGCAACTTCGAGCCTGCAGTCACGACCCTCAGCTTCACCCTCGCCAGCGACATCCCGCCGCCCGTGGCGGTCACGCCGCGCGACTACACGCCGTCGGGCTTCACGCTCGATTGGGCGGGCTACGACCCGAGCACACTGAAGGGCTTTGCCGGCTACCACGTCTACCGTGCGCAGGCGGACTTCAGCGACGTCTCGGCGATGACGCCGGTGGCGACGCTCGATGCTGCTGCGACCAGCTACACCGTGACGGGCCTCGACCGCACGCAGGACTACTACTTCGCGGTGGTCGGCTTCAACCAGCTCGATCAGCAAAACCCGGCGGTGACGACCGTGGCATGGAGCGACCCGCTCTCCGGCGCGATCACCGAAGACCGCACCTTTGGCGGCAACGGCGCGACGGTGGAAGTGCTCCAGCCGGTCACCGTCTCCAACGGCGCGACCCTGGCGATCGAGCCGGGCACCACGCTCTACTTCGCTCCCGGGGCGGGTATCACCATCGCGGATGGTATTCTCGATGCCCAAGGCACCGCCCTGCAGCCCATCGTGCTTACCTCGGCCAATGATCGCCAAGGCTCGCCCACGGCGGCCCAGCGCGGCGACTGGGGTGGGGTGACGCTGCAGGACGCGACCAACGTGTCCCGTCTCGACTACGTCTGGATCGCCTACGGTGAAGGCCTGACCCTGACCGGGGCCACGCCCAATCTCGGGCCGCTCGCCCTCGTGCGCAACAGTGGCGCGGGCCTGACCGTGGCCAACGGCACCAGCCTGACCGCGAGCGACCTCTACCTGGCCTTCAACGACGTAGGCTTGGCCGTAGGCGCGGGCTCTGTGGTCGACCTCAGCAACTCCGTGCTGAAGAATAACACGAGCTTTGCCGCGACGAATTCCGGCGGCACGCTGACCGCTCAGGGTAACTGGTGGGGCACCTCCGACGCCGGTGCGATTGCAGGCTCCGTCCAGGGCACGATCGACACCTCCAGCCCGCTGCTCGAAGAGCCGCTGCTTGGCACCGGGTTTGGCCTCAAGAACGGCATCACGCAAACGACCAACGGCACGGTGACGCTCGTCATCGCCAGCTTCAACGCCAGCGCCTACCGCGTCAGCGAAGACTCGACCTTTGCGGGTGTGCTCTACGAAGACGTGTTTGGTCCGACTGCCGTCAACCCCTACACGCCGCAGCCCTGGGAGCAGGCCTTTACGGTCTCGACCGGTGCCGGCCTGAAGACGATCCACCTCGAACTGCTCAGCCCGACTGGCGGCGAAACGGCGGACGCCTCCGTCTCGCTCGACCTGTTGGGCGACGGCCCGACGATCCAGGGCTTCAGCCTGCAGGAGGGTGATCTGATCACCCGCCCGGTCATCGTTTCGGCCACCACCACGGCCCCGCTTGGCGTGGCCTCCGTCCGCTTCCTCGTCAACGGCGCTCCCGTGGCCGAGGTGGCAGGTTCGGCGCTCTCGCAGCGTTGGGACATCTCCGGCTACGTGTCGGGCGTCTATCGCGTCCGCGTCGAAGCCCGCGACATGGAAGGCAACCTGGCCGTGCGCGAGCTGAACGTGACGATCAACCCGCTGCCCGCCGGTATCCCGATCATCACCACGCCGACCGAAGGCACCACCGTTACGGTTGACACCATTGACGTCTCCGGCACGGCCGAGCCTTCCGTGGCCGTGCGCATCCTGCGCAACGGCGCGGTGGTGGCGACCGGAAATGCCAACGTCGACGGCGACTTCAGCTTCACCGCCATCCCGCTGGTCGAAGGCGCGAACACCCTCGTGGCCGTCGCGTTCGACGCGGCAGGCACGGGAGCTTCGCAGCCGGTTCAGGTGATCAGCGACACGATGGGCCCGGTGGGTCTCGAAATCGAACAGCCTTTGTATGACGCCAAGACGGGCCTGCTGATCCAGTGGCGCTACACCGGCGAAGAAGGCGAACGCCCGACCCGTTACGAAGTGTTCTGGGACACTGTGCCCTTCGACGACGTGGACGACGCGGCCTTCTCCAGCGGCATCCTGCAAGAGATGTCCTTCGCGCTCAAGAACCGCCCCGACCTGCACTACTACATCCGCGTGGTGGGCTACGATGCGGCGGGCAACGCGAGCGTGCCGACGGCCATGGTCGAGGCGACCCTCGACGAAACCGCCCCGGTGATCCAGATCTTCTACGACGAAGCCATGCCTGCCGGCCCCGGCGACCTGGGCGTGATCCTGCAGGCCAACGAGCCGCTGCAGGGCACCCCGACGCTGACGATCCTGCCCAAGGACATGCGCAGCCCCATCTCGGTGCCGCTCACGGCCAACAGCAGCCAGTCGTTCTCCGGCACCTTCCCGGTTACCGACGCCTCGGCCCGCTCCGGCATCGCCAACGTCACCGTCAGCGCCCGCGACCTCAACGGCAACCGCTTCACCGGCGCGCCAACGGGCGAGACGCTGGTCTTCGACGTCACTCGCCCGACCGGGGAGCTGCGCCTCAACCGCGAGGCCCCGATCCAGACGCTCACGACCCAAAGCGTGCAACTGACGCTCGAACTGAGCGAAGAAGCCGCAGCCGGCACCGCGCCCGAGCTGCTCTTCTCGCCGCCCAGTGGCGCAGACGTGGAGGTCGAGCTGGTCAACAGCGGCGACAACCGCATCTTCACCGGCCAACTGACGCTTTTCCCGTCGATGGGCCGCGGCGTGGGCCTCTTCCTCATGCAGGTCGAGGACGCGAACGGCAACACCGGCACCGTCCTGACCCAGGGCGAAGAGCTGGAGCTTTATAATACGCAACTGCCGCCTCCCCCGGCTGCACCGGCCTACTTTGCCGCCGATACGCTGCCGGGCGGCCAGATCCGCCTCGTGTGGGCTCCGTCGGAGCTGGCGAGCACCTATGCGCTCTATCGCGTGCCGAGCAGCCAGTCGGGCATCCCGAATGTGCTGATCGCCCAAGGCATCGCCGCGACCGAGTATGTGGACCTGCCGCCGACCGACGGCACCTACCGCTACGTCGTCACTGCGAGCCGCCTCGGCGCCGAAAGCGCTCCGTCGATCACCGTTACCGGCCTCTCCGACCGCGTGGCCCCGGCCGCGCCGCTCAACCTGCAGGCCACGCTTGGCTACACCGGCGTGCAGCTGACCTTCGACAACTCGTCCGGTGAGCCGAACCCGCACCACTGGGTGCTCTACCGCAACGGCACGCCGGTCGGCTCGCACAGCCCGATCCTCCGGGTGATCCGCGACACGCCGCCGCGTGGCGAGATGGTCTACCAGGTCGCGGCGTCCGACGCTTACGGCAATCACGCCCTCAGCAACTCGGCTACAATCGAGATGTATGTCGGCGCGGTCCGCAACCTCGCGGCCAACGTCTCGCCGCAAGGCGCCGTCGCCCTGAGCTGGACGAATACCGACAACCAGGCGACCGGCTATAAGGTCTACCGCAACGGGGTGCAGCAGACGCCGACACCGATCACCGGCGCGTCTTATGCCGACCCGATCGCGCTGCCGGCCAACAGCCCCGTCACCTACGCAGTAACGGCCGTCAACGATCAGGATCAGGAGAGCATCGCCCGCGAAATCGTGGTGCAGCCGCTCAAGCTGGCCCTGAAGGTCAACCCGAACGCCTCGGGCGTCGAGCAGGCCTCCGTCGTCGGCTTCTTCGACCTCTACCGCGTGGCCTTCAACCACGCCAGCGACAATGCCGACCTCAACTTCAGCGAAATCCGCGTCCGCCGCGACGTGGGCGGCAACGTGCTGCTCGAAACCTACCCGGTTTCGCAAGCCGTCACCGCCGGTGCTACGGCCGAGCTGGACGTGCCCGTGCCTGCGCCGGGCGCCAGCGTCTCGAACCAACTCATCACGCTGCACCTCAAGACCCAACCCGCCGAAGACGGCAGCTACCTGCGCTACCAGCTCGACCGCACCTTTACGGAGGGCATCGCCCGGCCGCAAAATGCGATCATGCTGACCCCGCAGGGCCGTCCGCTGGCCGGTGGCCTCTCCAACTTCGACGTGAAGCTGACCAACCTCGGCCATGCGCCCGCCCAGTTTGTGCTGGTGCGCGACAACGGTAGCCTGCCCGGCGATCTCGAGATCTCCGTGCGCACGGACAGCGGCCAGGAGGTCAGCGTGACCGAATTCCGCCAGCTCGTGCCGGGGATGACCTTCAACAGCTCCGGCGACGGCATGGTGGTGCTCAACCCCGGCCAGTCCCGGACCTTCACCTTCGAGGATGTCTTCGTGCCCGCCGTGTTGGCCGAGTCGACCAAGGCCCGCTTTACGGCCAAGATCGACCCGATCTACTACGGCCTGCGTTCGCCCGGTGAGCGCACGTCTGGCCCGGTGTCGGGCTCGACCGAAGCCACCCCGCGCGAAACGCCTTACTACGGCACCGCCTCGACCGCACGTGCGATCTACAGCAACGACGAGCTGATCACCGTAACCGGCCAGGCGCTGAACCGCGATGACGATACGCCGCTGCCCAACACGGCGCTGCGCCTCGGCTTCAACGTTCAGGGCTTCGTCTTCCACGAAGACGTGACCACCGACGGCTCGGGCAACTACAGCTTCGACTATCAGCCGCCGTTTGGCATCGCCGGTCGCATCGCGATCTGGGCGGCTCACCCGGAGGTCGTGGACGAGCTCGATCAAGCGTCCGTCACCCTCTACCGTAGCTTCATTGCCCCTGCGCGCGGCGACATCCGGATGTCGAAGAGCGATACGCTCGATTTCGAAGTGTCGCTGATCAACCCGGGCGACGTGCCGCTGGAGAACGTGACGATGGATGTCCGCGCCTACGTGGTGAACCCGGATACGTCCGAGACCGACATCACATCGGTCGACGCCATCCTGCGCGAACCGCTGCCCGTTAGCATCGGTGCAGGGGCTCGTGCGCCCGTGAAGCTGCAACTGCAGTCCACGCTCGACGCGCCGGATAATGCGGTGGTGGAGATCAAGCTGACGTCCGATCAGGGCGCGGCCTCGACCTTCACGGGCTTTGTCAGCCTCCTGCCGGCCATTCCGATCCTCTCGGTGGAAGCTCCGCAGATGGGCTATGTCGATCTGACCGTCGACCGCGGCAGCCTCAAGAGCCGCCAGGTTACGATCGTCAACAACGGCCTGCGCCCGCTCGAAAACCCGGTGCTGACGCCTCCGCAGAACATCTCGTGGATGCACATCAACCTGCCGCTCAACGCGCAGGGCAAGGCCGAACTGGAAGACATCCCCGTGGGTGGCAAGCTGACCTTTACGGTCGTCTACACCCCGCCGGAAGACGTCGAGATCGGCTACCACGACGACGTGGTCACGATCAGCGGCAGCAACGCCGTGTCGGACTTCGAGCTGGGTCTGTATGCGCAGATCAGCTCCAACCTGACCGGCAGCGTGCTCTTCTCGCTCGACAATACGCTGGTGCAGCCGCTGCCCAACGCGACCGTCCGCCTCCGTAACCTTGCCCTCGGCATCAATCGCGGTCCCTACAAGACCGATGCTGCCGGCCAGGTGCTGGTCGACGACCTGCAGGAAGGCCAGTGGTCGTGGCAGGCCAGCGCCCCCGCTCACAGCACTGCGGCGGGCACCGTGGAGGTGATCCCCGACCAGACGGTGCAGGTGGCGCAGCGCCTCTACAAGAGCCTCGTCACGGTCAAGTTCAGCGTGGTGCCCAAGCCGTTCACGGACCGCTACGAGATCAAGATCGAGCAGACCTTCGAGACGCGCGTGCCTGCGCCGGTGCTCTACCTCGACCCGCCGCAGTATAGCTTCGAGAACCCGCCGGACGGCTTCGAGACTACCGTCATCTTCACCCTGCACAACGAGGGCCTTATCCGCGCCTTCGATGTGGAGATCAGTGGGATGGAGCTGGACTGGGGCAGCGTGGAGCCGCTCATCAGTTACCTGCCGGAGATCGCGCCGCAGACGAGCATCGACTTGCCGTTCCGCTTCAAGATCTTCGACCCAGCGGAAGCCTCCCCGGCCCGTGCGGCCATGCGGGCAGGTGCCATCCGCGCCGGTGGCGCCAGCGACTTCGCCTCCTGCTTCCTCGGTATTCCGATGGGCGCAGATGCTGACCTCGCTCGCGGCATGGCGGCCTTGGTCAAGGCCTCCTACCAGTGCTCCGACGGTGCTGCCGCCAAGGCTGCACTCAGCGGAATGCTGCTCGCCTCGTCGATCCTGAGTGCTCCCGTGCACGTCAACCATGCACCGTGGGCCTACCTGGCCCGGGCCATCGGTTGCGCCACCAACTTCTTCGCCACGGCCGGTGGTGGAGGAGGAGGCGGAGGAGGGCCCAGCGGCGCGAGTGGCGGGCATGTCACCACCACCACCGGCTCGGGCTGCTTCCTGCCCGACACCCCGGTGTTGATGGCCAGCGGTGCTTCGCTCCCGATCGAGCAGATCTCCATTGGCGACCGCGTGGCTACCGGCCGTGCGACCAACGCTACCGTCGTGGATGTAGTCACCCTGCAGAAGGACGACGTCTACGCCATTACCTACGAAGACGCCCAAGGCCGCCCGGCCGGTCAGCTCTTCGCCACGGCCGAGCACAACATCTGGGTCGATGGCAAGGAATGGGTGCCGGTGGCGGGTCTGCAACTGGGTGACTGGTTGCACCGCGCCGACGGCTCGCAAGTCCGCATCGCTTCGATCCAGCCGGTTTCCGGCGAGCACACCGTCTACACGCTCCTCCTGGGCGAAGACAGTGCGTTCTACGCCAACGGCATCCTCGTGCAGGATTCCTGCGGCAACTACAGCCAATTGACTCAAGACGCTCTTCCGGAAGGAGGGCAGGCCGAATGAACTCTCCCGTGATCCTCTCTGTCTCATCCAAATTGAAGGCGGCCTGTGGGGCCCTGCTGGCGCTCCTGTTACTCGCTCCGGCTGCCCGGGCGCAACAGCAGTTCCAAGGCTGGTGCGCGCAGGTGCGCATCGAGATCCTGCAGGAGCTCACGACCGAGCGGGTGGGCTTCGAAGCCACCCTCGAAGTGACCAACAACACCGGCGAAGACCCGATTACCGACTTCGCCGCCCAGCTCACCTTCACCTATCCCGACGGCACCGACGCCTCCGACCTGTTCTTTGTGCAGGCCCCGGAGATCGAGAACACCAACGGGATCGACGGTTCCGGTGTGATCGGGCCCACGAAGACCGCCATCGTGCGTTGGTTCATCATCCCCAAGCCCACGGCAGGCGGCACCGAGCCCAACGGCAAGTTCTACGAGGTCGGTTGCGAGCTCTCCGGCAAGCTGGCCGGGGTAGAGATCCCCGCCGAGACGTTGCTCGTGATCCCCGACACGATCCAGGTGAAGCCCGAGCCGATGCTCGCGATCACGTACTTCCAGCCGCGCGACGTGCAGGGCGACGATCCCTTCACCCCTGAGGTGGAGAGCCCGATCCCGTTCACGCTCGGCGTGATCGTGACCAACAACGGCTACAACACCGCCCGCAACGTGGTGATCAAGTCCGAGCAGCCCCGCATCGTGGAGAACAAGCAAAAGCTGCTCCTCATCGCCCGCCTGCTCGGCGCGCGGGTGATGGACGTGCCCGTGCCCAACTCTTCGCTCACGCTCAACCTGGGCGACATTCCGCCCGGCCAGTCCCGCAAGGGCGCGTGGGACATGATCACGTCGCTCTCCGGTGAGTTCATCGAGTTCAAGGCCTCCTACACGCACGCCCCGGAGCTGGGTGGGGAAGAAACGTCGATCATCGAGAGCATCGACGCCCACTTCATCGCCCACGAGGTGCGCAACGACGAGCCGGGCCGCGACGACGTGCTCGACTTCCTCGCCGACACCGACCGCGAGGCCGACATGCTGCCCGACGCGCTCTACGAGACCAACGGCAACATCCTGCCCGTCAACCACCTCGACGACGCCCAGATCGGCAACCCGCTGACGGGCCGCACCTTCACGATCGACCTTTCGGCCGACTTTGAAGGGTGGGGGTACATGCGCCTCGCCGATCCCGGCCAGGCTCGCTACGGCATCCAGAGCGTGGTGCGCAACGACGGCAAGCAGATCGACCCGAACAACTTCTGGACCAACGTCCGCTACGACCCGAGCAACAACAACAAGCTCACCTATTTCAACCTGCTCGACCGCCTCGAAATCGGCTCCTACACCTACACCGTCGTCTACGCCCCGGCACCCGACGACGACGACCCACCCGTCACGCAACTGCGCTTTGCGGGCGACGTGACTGAGGCCGGGCAGACGTATTACATCACGCGCGAGACGCAGATGTACTTCACGTCCGAAGACGTCAACGCGGTCAGCATCTTCTACAAGGTCAACGACGGCGAGTTCCGCCCCGGGCTGCCCTTCTGGTTCGACGAACCGGGCTCTTACGACATCATTTACTACGCGCAAGACGCCGTGGGTAACCGCGAGACGGAGTCGTTCGCCCGCCTGATCATCCCGGGCAGCGGCCCGAGCATCGACGGCGTGGCCCAGGCCAACGATACGCTTTACCTGCGCGGCGACGCCCTGTCGGTCCGCCCCGGCAGTGCCGGTCTCTCGCTCGACATCGGGGCCAACCCCGTCGACATCGACGCGCTGGTCGAAATCCACCGCGGCGTCAAGGCCTTCCCGGTGCTGCGCGGCCTGCCGGTTTCGCCTACGCCGGACACCACCGCCTCGCTGCAGGTGACGGGTGAATACGTCGATTTCTACCGCTACCGCCTCAACGGTGGGGCGTGGTCCAGCGAACGCGCGGCCGCCGATCCCATCGAGTTGAACGGCTTGGGCGGTTCCGTCGAGGTGGCCGTGCTGGCCCGCTCGATGTATGGCGACTACCCGGCCGAGTCCGACGCTGCCGTCGTGCAGTGGGCGATCGACGGCTCGGCCGACGCGATTGCACTCGACGGCCTCGACGGCCACGTGGTCAAGACTCGCGACCTCACCTTGACGGTGACGAACCACCCGCACTTCCGCTGGAAGCTCGACGACACCTATCTCCGTGCGCCTCTGGCCAGCGGTGAGACCTTTACGCTCGAAAACCTGACGCCGGGCGAGCACAAGATCCACTTCCAGTTGGCCAACGATGCCACATCGGAAGAAATCGACGGCACCTACACCTTCCGCGTCGATCCGGCCTACGGCGCAAACCTCGCGCCGCTGCCGCTCGTCTACAGCGAGAGCCACGAAGCGGTGCAGGGCACCACCCTCGACCTCGATTGGGACGGCGCCAACGGCAGCGGCATCCTGCAGACTCCGGGCTGGTATACCGTGCTCGTGAAGCTGGTCGACCCGCTCGGCCAAGAGGCCTTCGTCACCCGCCTCGTGCGGATCGACGACCTCTCGGGCGCGCAAGACGTGCTGGCTGCCGCCGCGACCGGCCCCTCGAACGTCACGGGCCGTGGCTCGTGGGCGGTCTGGCAGGCTCGTGCGGCGGGCAACTGGGATGTGTTTGCCGAAAACTTCGCCGGCAGCGCCGGGCCGATCCAGCTCACGACGAGCCCGACCGACCAGCGCCTGCCGTCCACCGACGGCGAGCGCGCCGTCTGGCAGACCCGTCGCGAAAACGGCAACACCGACATCGAGCTGGTCGACCTCTCCGCGCCAGGCGTCCCGATCGCGATCACGCAGACGCTCGACCGTGACGAAGCCCGCCCGGTGATCGACGGCCCCTGGATCGTCTACCAGGCCCGCCCGCTCGGCAACGCCAGCGCACCGTGGCAGCTCTTCGCTCACAATACCGAGACGGGCACGACCGCACAGGTCGACCCGACTTCGCAGGACCAGCTCTACCCGTCGGTCCATGCCGGGCGCGTGGTGTGGCAAGACTTCCGCGACGCGGGCGGCGGCGAAATCTACTTCGCCGACTTGCGCACGGGCGAGGTCAAGCGCCTCACGAACGACCTCTACGGCCAGTTCTTCCCGGCGATCCGCGGCCATAGCATCCTCTGGCAAGACAACCGCAACGGCCAAGTGGAGCTCTACGAGTACAACCTGCGCCGGGGCAGCGAGCGCCAGCTGACGAATACGCCTTACAACGAGGCGCACCCCTACATCGCGGGCCGCTTTGTGGTCTACGAAGAGGATTCGCTCGGCGCGCTCACGGCCAACCTCCGCCTGCTCGATATCGACAGCGGCGTCTCGGCCACGCTCACCCGCAGCGACGTCTACAACCAGTTCGGCGCGATGGTGGCGGGCGAAGTCGTCTGGCAGCGCAAGCTGACGGTCGACGACAACCAGCCGGTGCTCCTGCGCTCTACGCTGCCCGCCATCCAGGTGGCGGAGACGAATTACAACGCGATTCCGGTCACCGCCGCGCTGGCAAACAGCGTCGCGAACGCCGCCGAATTGCTGACCGCGTGGCACGATGCCGCCGGGGTCACGGAGATCACCCGCTTCACCCAACTCGCGCCTACCCCCGAGACCGAGACGGTCGCCTGGGATGAAGACGCGGGCATGGCGACGGGGACGAACTTCGTCCTGCAGCCGGGCGACTTCCTCTGGGTCCGCTTCGGCTCGATGGCCGCGCTCGATCTGGGTGAACGCGAAAACACGCCGCTCGACCTCCCGGCAGGTCAGAGCGTGCTCTCCGGCTCCAACTTCCCGGTGGAATACACCGCCTACGACCTCATCGCCAGCCTCGGACAGGCCAACGTCAACGGCATCCGCCTGCTCGATGCCAGCACCGGTCTCTGGCGCACGGTCTCGGTCGACGGTGCGAGCCTCGTCGGCCCCAACTTCCGCATCCCGCCCGTCGCGGTGGTGCTGATCGATCTTGAACAACCCGTAACCGGCTGGACCAGCCAACCGTAGTCCCGATGAAATCCCTGCCTTCTCGCTTCCTGCTGCTCGCAGCACTTGCCACCACCGCCCCGCTGGGGTGGGCCCTTACGGTGGAAGAGCTGGCCGATGCCATCGTGGCCGGTGACGCCCCCGTCGTGATCGACCTGCGCCCGACGACCCTCTATCAGCAGGGCCACATCCCCGGCGCGATCAGCATCCCGCTGCCGTTGCTGGCCCAGCGCCAGTTGCCGCCCTTTGGCGAAGTCGTCGTCTATGCCGACGGCTTTGGTCGCCAGGATGCCGCCGAGGCCGTGCGACTGCTCAGCCAAAAGAAGGGCATCGAGCCCGACCTGCTGGAGGGTGGTTACGCCGCCTGGCAAACGCGCTCCGGCGTCACGACCGAGCCCAAAGGCATGACCCAGGAGAGTCCGCCGACGATCTCCTACCAGGAGCTGCAAGGAGCCTTGGGGGAAGACGTGGTGATCTACGACCTGCGCGCGTCCGCCTCCGCCCGTCCGCTGCGCGCCAGCGCTGTCGCCGGAACGACCTCTGCGCCGGAGCCGGAAAGCCTGTCGCAGCATTTCCCGCAGGCTCAGGTCCGCCGTGGCAACCCATTGCAAGATGTGGCTGGCCGTGCCTCCCGCCCGGCACCGCTGCGTGCTTCCGCCTCGCAGGCGACGACGGCTTCCAATCCGCTGCTCAAGTCTGGTGGATCTGCCGCCAGCCCGCTGATCGTGCTGGTCGACGACGACAACCAATCTGCCGTGGAAACCGCCCGCCAGCTCCGTGCCGCCGGTTATGAACGCGTGGCCGTGCTCGCCGGGGGCGAAACGATCCTGCAATACGACGGCCGTTCGGGTACCGACCGCCGCAGCGGTGGCACCATTACCGACCCGACCGCCGAGCCTCAGCAGCCCGCCGAGTAATTCCGCACCTCAATTGCCGATATGAACCTTTTCAACATGCGCGCGATCCACTGCCTGGCCTTGGCCGGGGTGTCGCTCTGCGCCAGCCTCAGCGCTCAGGTCACCATCAGTCAGGTCGAGGTGGGCAACGTCAGCGCCCGCCAGTTCGACGTGCTCTGGCAGGTGTCCGACATCTCCGCCACGCCCACCTTTGCCGTCTACAGCGATGCGACCGGCACCACGCCGATTACCGATCAGGTGGAGGTGGAGTTTTACCCGGTGAAGGCCGGCGACCCCGAAGTGGGCGGCAACGGCACCTTTGCCGAGCGTCAGGCGCTGCAAGGCGCGGTGGCGGCGCAGGGCCTCGTGTGGGTGCGGGTGGGCGATCTCCAGCCGGGCGTCACCTATTATTTTGCGACCGGCTCGGTCGATGGCTCCGGCACGCCCAATCTCGCCAACGATCCCGGCATCGGCACCGCGACCACCGCCAGTGACGTGGCCTTCGTCAGCGAAGCCCGACAGGTCATGGTCGCGCTCAGCCAGCCCGCCGACGGTGCGATTGTGCGCCTCGACGCCGACGATTCTGCCTACCCGCTCTTCGCGGCGGTGGGCGACGGCGCGGCGGCTTCGGCAGCGTATTTCGACCTCGCCCACGTGCTCAACGCGGCGGGCCTGACCAATTTCGACTTCACCACGCCCATGCCGCTCACGCTGACGGTGCTGGGTGAAGACGCCCCGGCGGGCGCGCAGGCCCTGACGGTCGACTTCGACGGCACCTATACGGTGGCGGCGAGCCAGATGGTGATGTTCCAGGGCGAAACCGGCAGCGTCGTCTCCTTCGTCTTCGATCCGATTGGCGACCAGCGTTCGCGCGTGCCCTTCGTCATCTCGATTGCCGCCGTCGACAGCAATGGCGTGATCGTGCGCGACTTTACCGGTACGGTCGAGCTGACCAGCTCCGCCACGCTGGAGCAGGGTGGGGGCACGACTGCCGCCTTCACCAACGGCGAACTGCTGGTCCACACCGTGGCGCTGGCAGGCGAGGGCGCGCAGACGCTCACGGCCACCCACTCCGGCGGCGCGACGGGCACCAGCGATCTCTTCGACCTGCTGCCTACCTTTACCTACAATGAGTGGGCAACGGACGTCTTCGGCGGCTCGGCGGGCAACCCCGACATCGCCGGCATGCTGCGCGACCCGGATGGCGACGGCCGCTCCAACCTGCTGGAGTTCGCCTACGGGCTCAACCCGCTCATCTCCGATGCCGGGGCCCGCCAGCCGCGCGGCGAAGGAGAAGAAGGCACCGACCAAGTCGCGTTTACCTACTTCCGACTCAAGGATCGGCTGGGTCTGGCTTATCAGGTCGAGCAGGCACCGCGCCCGGATGGCCCGTGGACCTCCGTCCTTGCCGCCGAAAGCACGGAAACCGTGGTCGACGTGGACGCCACTACCGAGCAGGTGACGCTCCGCATGGCCGCCCCGGCCACCGGCGAACGCCTCTTCCTCCGCCTCAAGGTCGTTACTGACTGATTTCGCTTTATGGACGTTTCGCTCAATTTCGGTTCTCCTCAACGCACGGTGCTGGCGGGCGATTCCAACGCCTTCCCGGTCGATTCGCCTACGCAGCGGCTCGACGACTTGGGTGCGGCTTCGCCTTTCAGCTTTGTCGGCTCGCTGCGCATCCAGACGAGTTCGCAGCTCTACTACGCCAGCGCCAGTGCCATCTCGCCCAACTGGGTGCTGACGGCGGCCCACAACGTTGACTACGATGACGACGGTCAGGTCGACGGTGGGCTCTCGATCCAGTTCAACCTGCCGGACTACGGCACCTACACGGCGACCAGCAGCGTGGTGCATCCCGGCTTTACGGGCTTCAACAATCCCTCACTCAACGACGACCTCGCGCTGCTCTACTTCAGCACGCCCTTGCCCGAAGCGCTGCTCTTCCCGACCTTCGGCTCGGTGGGGCTGGGCGACGAGGTGACGATGGTGGGCTTTGGCCGCTCCGGCTACGGCGACCTCGGCTACATGACCGCCGCGACGCTCGACCAGCGCCGCGTGGGCGAAAACGTACTCGATGTGATGCTGGTCGACGACGAGGGCAGTGGGCAAGCCGAGCTGTTCGAATACGACTTTGATGCGCCCGACACGGTGGGTCTGATCGGTGGCAGCCTCGGCAACGACCGTGAGTCGATGATCGGCGTGGGCGACTCCGGCGGGCCTCTGCTCGTGATGGGCGAAAACGGTTACGAAATCGTCGGCGTCAACACCTACCTGCTGAGCGCCGACGGCACCTTCGGCAACTCTGCCGGCGGCGTCCTCACCACGCCCTACCTCGACTGGATTTCCTCCATTACCGGCATCGCCGTCATTCCCGAGCCCAACACGGCGGCGATCCCGCTACTGGTCCTCCTTTGCCTCGGCCTGCGCCGCTGGAAACACCTCAAAAGCTCCTCCCGATGAAATTCCTTCTGTTTTCTCTCTCCTGTCTAGCGCTGGCGGCCTCTGGCCTCCATGCCATCGAAGCCTTCTCCGAGCCCGCTGGCGCCATGCGCGTGACTTTGCGCGGCGGCTCCGACACCCGCCTCGGCCTGCCGTTGGATCGCCAATACCTCTACCAGGGGCGGATTGAAGCGGTCGACGGTAACGTCATTACTTTGGCGGGCACGCCGGGGTGGACGCCGAATCAGTGGCAGCCGCAAGGCGCGGGTGATGAAACCTACGAAGTGCTTGTGACGCTGGGGGTGGAAGATGGCATGGCGTTGCGGATCGTGGCCAACGGCACCAATACCCTGCAAGTGGCGCTGGCTGGAGATTCGCTGGCCGATGTGGCCACCAATGCCGCAAACGGCGCGGGGCAGGGCGATATCATCCGCATCCTGCCCAGCCACACGCCGGCGAGCCTTCTGGGTGCCGCTCCGCTGCCCGATCAAACGATCCTCTACCTCTATGACCGGACCGATCCGGCGATGAACAAGGCGCCCGCAGCCGTCCTGACTTATTCGCAGGCCTACGGCTGGTATGACGCCAATTTCGCCGTTGCCGATCACCTCCCCATCGAGCGGGGCACATCTTTTATCGTGCGCCTGCCAAAGGGCACTCCGGATGTCGACGTGATCCTCGATGGCCAGGTGCCGCTGACGAGCGACCGCAAGGTGATTCCCGCTCGCGCGGCCAGGCTCGATTACCCGTTTTCGATCTCCGACCCGATCGGGGTCAACATCGGTGCCTCCGGTCTGGGCCTGGTCGATCAGACAATGCTGTACGCCTACGACCAGTCCAGCGCCGGTTACAACCAGTCGCCGAGCGCAGTACTGACTTACTATGAGGGCTATGGCTGGTACGATCAGGGGTTTAATATCGTGGACAATACGTTTATACTCGCACCGGGTGCCGGTTATGTATTACGTATGCCCTCGGTCTCCAGCCCGACAAATTTTGTCGTCTCTCGCCTTCCGGATTACGTGGAATAATAGGTTTTATACCTTAGCTCTATCTCTATCTCAATGCATTTGATCAAAGCACTTTCTCTCACCTGTGTGCTCGCCTCGGCCTCTGCGCTGCAAGCCGATATGACGATCACCTTCAATCTCGCCGGCTTCGGCAATACGGAGGGCATCCCCACCAATGGGATGAACTTCGCCATCGTGGCCGATACCGGCGGTGACGGGTTTGCGCTGGGTGAATACCTCGCGTTCGACATTACGGCCAATAGCCAGTTTCTGCCCACAGGGGGCGGCCTGAGCGACGATCTTTTCCTGTTTGGCATCAACGGCCTGACCTCCACGGTCTTCGCTCCGCCGCTGTCTTCCAATGGCGCGATCGGTTCCATTGTCAACGTGCCTTACGACAGCTTGACGCTTAGCCCCGGCATGGAGTTCGGCCTCATCTGGTTCGATAGCAACGCAGCCAATGAGGGGGATTACTACGGCTTTGTGCGCGGTATCGACTGGGTCCTTGGATCCGATGGCGATGCTATCTCCGGTCTTGAATCCGTTGTGCCAGGTGCCGCAGGTTATATGATCATCCCGGAGCCGGGTACCTATGCCTTGGCTTTTGGTGCGGGCGCCCTTCTTTGGGCCAGCTTCCGCCGCCGTCGCGCCTAGAATTTTTTCGAACGAAAGTTCGTTACATTCATGCTGAAGAGCCCACCGTGTGTGGGCTTTTCTGCGTTTAAGCGTAAACGTAAGCTAGATTAGATTAAGGTTGACCCTGTGCCCTGCTTGCCAAAGATGCCGCTGAGGCATTCCGGTGAAGTTGATCGATTCCAAAACCTGCGCATCACGACTGGTCGTGCGCGACTTGGCGGCACAGGTAAAGGCCGGGGAGTTGAGCTGCACCACCTTGTTGCGGTCGTACCGTCGGCGCCGGCTGGACTGGACGAGCCTCGATCAACTGCGTGTCGATCCAGGCAGCATTTTGCTCAAATCGCTTCATTCCATCCTGCAGGTAGGCGTCTACTTTACCTGCGGCGGCAAGGTTGCCGTTTTCTACCGTGCTCCGCGCCAGCCCGATGGCAGCCCGCGCGTTACCGGCGGGTTTTCGGTCCTCAAGTCGTGGTCGCCGAAGTCCTTGCACCCGGAGGCGATGGCCACGGCGATGGCGCGGCGGGTCTATCTGCCGCCCGGCCCTGCGCTGAAGTGGCATGAGCGTGGGCTTGCCTCGGTCGACCTGGTAGATCGGCAGAGCGCGTTGGCCCCGCACTATCTTTTTCTGCTCTACGAGATCCCGCTGCCCGAGCCGCATTGCCTGGATGCAAACCCGATCGGGCTCCAGCCGAGCAAGCAGCCAGACCTCTTTGTCGGTTGGTTCGACCCGGCAGAATATCGTGGCGGCGGGTTCGATCGCGAGTTCTTCGACCCGCTGGAGCGGATCAGGGTGCCGGTCGCCTTGGCGGGTGGAGTGGGGCGCCTGCTCCTGACCGCTCTCCGCAATCAGGACGGGCAGGAGCTGGAGGAGACCAGTCGTGGCCTCACCCGTTACAACCCCAAGTGCCGCCTGCGGATGGATGCGGATTCCGCGGACTTTCTCCCGGGCGAGGTCGAGCTGGATGGGCACATGACCGAGCTACTGAACCAAGTCGACTCGTTCCGGCCTCAGGAAGATGCTGCCCGGCTCACCTTGGCAGACGTCCTGATGCTGGAGCCGAATTTCAATGGCGTAGGCATCAAGGGGCCTGCCTTCATTCGCTGGCTGCGTCAGCGCTTCGCGGCCGCGAGTTAAGCTTCCGGCAGCGGCAGCTTCGCCCCCAGGTGATCGTAGCCGCGCTGCTTGGCCAGTTGCATCTGGCGGTGGCGCTCGCGTCGGCTGGCGCGCCTTTCTTCGCTCAGGCCCTCGTAGCAGTAGGGGCAGGAGACGCCTTCCTCGTAGTAGGCGCTGCGCTGGTCTCCGGCGTCGATCGGGTGGCGACAGCCGCCGCAGAGCGCATACGTGCCCGGCTCCAGCTCGTGGTTGACGGTCACGCGCTCGTCGAAGACGAAGCATTCGCCCTCCCACGTACTGTTTTGGGCGGGCACTTCTTCCAGATACTTCAGGATGCCGCCCTGCAGGTGGTAGACCTCTTCAAAGCCCTGTTGCTTGAGGTAGGCGGTCGCCTTTTCGCAACGGATGCCCCCAGTGCAAAACATCGCGACCTTGCGATGCTGGGCCGGGTCGAGGTTCTCGCGCACCCACTCCGGGAAGTCGCGAAACGACTCGGTATTGGGGTTGATCGCGCGCTGGAAGGTCCCCAGCTCCACCTCATAATCGTTGCGCGTATCGACTACCACCACCTCCGGGTCGGTAATCAGGCGATTCCACTCCTGGGGAGCGACGTAGGTGCCCACGATCTGGTTCGGGTCGATGCCCGGCTGGCCCATCGTCACGATCTCCTTTTTCAGGCGCACCTTCCAGCGGCGGAAGGGCATCTCGGCCGTCTCCGCATACTTGCGCTCGATCGGGCCAAGCCCCACCTCGTGCTCCAGGTAATCCAGGAATGTGCGGACGCCTTCGGGCGGGCCCGCGAGCGTGCTGTTGACCCCTTCATGCGCGACCAGCACCGTGCCACGCAGGCCCAGTTGCTCGCCTCGCTCGAAGATGCGGGGCTGCCAGTCGCGGAACTGCGGGAACGATACGAATTTATAAAAAGCGGCAATGAGCATCGAGCCCATTGCCGCAGTAGAAAACAAACTGTCGCCGGAATCAACCCCCGAGCACCGAGATGAAGTAACCGGCTGCCAGCGCACTGCCGATCACGCCGGCCACATTGGGGCCCATGGCGTGGTAGAGCAGGTAGTTGGACGAGTCGGCCTTCTGGCCCTCCACGTGGCTCACGCGGGCGGCCATCGGCACCGCGCTGACGCCGGCACTGCCGATCAGCGGGTTGATCTTCGTCTTGCTGAAGACGTTCATCAGCTTGGCCATCAACACCCCACCGGCGGTTGCGACCACGAAAGCCACGATGCCGAGTGCCAGGATGCCGAGCGTGCGCGGGTCGAGGAACTTGTGGCTCTCCATCTTCAGGCCCACGCTCACCCCGAGGAAGATCGTCACGATGTTGATGATCTCGTTCTGGGCGGCCTTCGAGAGGCGGTCGGTAACGCCGCACTCACGCAGGATGTTGCCGATGAAGAGCATGCCGATCAACGGGGCCGCGCTGGGCACCACGATGCAGCAGAAGCCCATCACCGCTACGGCGAACACCAGCTTCTCCAGCTTGCTCACGTTGCGCAGCTTCGTCATGCGGATCTTGCGCTCCGCCTTGGTCGTGAAGAGGCGCATGATGGGCGGCTGGATCACCGGGACGAGCGCCATGTAGGAGTAGGCGGCCACGGCAATCGCCCCCAGCAAATCGGGCGCAAGGATGGACGAGGTGTAGATCGAGGTCGGGCCGTCCGCACCACCGATGATACCGATGGAGGCGGCTTCCTTGAGCGTAAACCACGGGGTGGCGGCCGCACCGAGGAAGGTGGCGAAGATCCCGATCTGGGCGGCGCCGCCGAGCAACAGCGTGCGCGGGTTGGCAATCAGCGGCCCGAAGTCGGTCAAGGCACCCACGCCGAGGAAGATGATCGGCGGGAAGAGGCCGAGTACGACGCCCTGGTTGATGTAATAGAGGAGTCCACCCGGGGTGACATTCTCCACCTCCTGATACACCCGGTCACCTTCGACTACCTGGCTGCGAATGCCGTAATCGTGGTTGGGGGTGAGGTGGTGGGCTTTGGCGTCCGATTGGGCTTCCTCGCTCGGAAATCTCAGCTCTTGAGGCACGTTGGGCCGCTGGTCGATCGTGTAGGTCGGTATCCCCGGCTGCACCGCACTCACCTCGATCCATTGGACGGTGGTGGTGGGCGGGGCGAGGATAATCTCCGAGATCGGCAGGTTGGCCAGCATGGCGCCCAGCGAGATGGGCACCAGCAGCAACGGTTCGAACTGTTTGGCGATGGCAAGGTAGAGGAGGAGGGCGACAACCGCCCACATCAGCACCATGCCCCATTCCAGGCCGTGAAACCCGGTGGAGTGCCAGAAATCGATGAGGAGCTCCTGCATGATACAGTCCCTCCGGTTAAGCGATCGTCAGCAGCGGCTGGCCTTCTTCGACGGCATCTCCGGGAGAAACGTGCACCGCTTGGACGGTTCCGGCGTGCGGGGCCGAAACTTCCGTGTTCATCTTCATGGCCTCGAGGATCATGATCGTCTGGCCGGCCTGCACTTGCGTGCCGGGCTTGGCTTCGATGCTCACGACCTTGCCGGCCAGCGGGCTCGGCACGTCGCCAGCGGCGGCGGCGGGGGCCGCTGCCTGGGGGGCAGGGGCTGCTACCGGAGCGGCGGTCGGGGCCGGGGCGACCGGTGCGCTGGGGGCAGCCGGGGCGGCGGGGCTGGCGACGGCACTGCTGCCACCTTCTTCGATCACTTCGGCCTCGACCTCGAAGACCTTGTTGTTCAGCGAAATGCGGAACTTGCGTTTCATGATGTCAAAATGGGTAGGGATGTGAAAGGATGCGGGATTCTAACGTAGACGGTGCGAAGCGTGGATCTGGCGGCGGCCTTCGCGACTCCAGGCGGATTCGACGGGGCGGACGGACACGATCCGGTGCCGTTGGTTGTCCATCATCATGCTGACGATGGCCATGAGGGCGGCGGCTTCTTCCTCGGTGCCCAGGTCGTCTCCGCCAGCGGAGGCGGAAGCGGGTGCCGGGGCGGCGCCGGGCGTGGAAAAGGCCGGTGCATGCACGTGGAGCTGACGGCCCTCGAATTCGGGCAAGGGCTCGTGAGCCCAGACCTTTTGCAACACCCATTGCTCCAGCAGCGTCTCAAGGGCGCTGCGGCATTGCTCCAGGGTGCCGGTGCGGGCCCAGACCCCGGGGCAGCCAGGGATGCTCCCGCGGATGGAACCGTCCGCTTCCAGTTGATACTGCGCTTGGTGCAGCGCAGCCAGGAGGTAGGACTTCAGCATGGCGGTTCAGTTAACGTATGCGGTGCGAGGCGTGATGCTGGCGACGCCCTTCACGGCTCCAGTCCGTGCCGCTCTTGCGGATCGACACGATCCGGTGGGCGCGGTCGTCCATCAGCATGGCCACGACGGCCGAGATTACGGCCAACTCTTCGGAGTCATCTGCGGCAGCGGCGGCTGCCTTGGGTTGGGGGGCGGGTGCCGGCGCGGCTTTGGCGGCCTTGGCGGCGACCGGGGCCGGCTTGGGGATCACGAGCCCGACAACGGCAGTCATGGCCCAGAGGGCGGCTAACACCACCAGGACGATGGCGAAGCCGACCAGGTGCGGCAGGGAATCCGAAAGGGTGGCAACGGCTAAGACGGGAAGGAAATGCATGGGCGGGGCCAGCTTTGGGCCAGTTGGATCAATTGGCGAGTTTTTCCGGTAAAATCCGGGGTCGGAAGGCTTTCGACCCCGGCGCAAAGAGGGGGGGGATCAGAGGGGGATGTTGCCGTGCTTCTTCGGCGGGCGGGTCTCGCGCTTGTTCAGCAGGGTGCGCAGGCCGAGGGAGACGGCGCCGCGGGTCTGCGACGGCTTGATCACGTCGGTAATCAGCGCGTTGGCGGCCGCCTGGTAGGGGCTGGCAAACTGGTCGCGGTATTGCTCGACGAGCTCTTGCAGGCGGGCGTCGGCATTTTCGGCTTCCTTCAGCTCCTTGCCAAAGATCACCTTCACGGCACCGTCGGCGCCCATCACGGCGATTTCAGCCGTCGGCCAGGCGAAGACGAGGTCGGCGCCCAGGTCGCTCGAGCACATGGCCAGGTAGGCGCCACCGTAGGCCTTGCGCATGATGACGGTGATTTTTGGGACGGTCGAGGCGGCGTAGGCAAAGAGCATCTTGGCGCCGTGGCGGATGATACCGCCGCGCTCTTCCTTCAGGCCGGGGAAGAACCCGGGCACGTCGACCAGCGTCACGATCGGGATCTGGTAGATGTTGCACACGCGGACGAAGCGTGCGCCCTTGTCGGAAGCGTCGATGTCGAGGCAGCCGGCCTTCACCTTGGGCTGATTGGCCACGATGCCCACCACGCAACCGTCGACGCGGGCGAAGCCGGTCACCAGGTTGGGCGCAAACGTCGGCATGATCTCGAAGAACGTGCCTTCGTCGCACATCTTGTTGATCACGACGTGGACGTCGAAGGGGGCCTTCGGGTTTTCGGGCACGAGGTCGTTCAGCTCCTGCACCTCGTCCATGCTCACGTTTTCGGTGAGCTGGTGGGGCGGGTCGTCGAGGTTGTTCGACGGCAGGTAGCTCATCAACTGCTGGGCCAGCTCGACGGCGTGGGCGTCGCTCTTGGCTGTCATGTGCACGTTGCCGGAGACGGCGGCGTGGGCCTGGGCGGTGGCGAACTGCTCCAGCTTGGCGTTTTCACCCGTGGCGCTCTTGATCACCTGCGGGCCGCAGATAAACATATTGGTGGCTTCGTTTTCCACCATGATGAGGAAGTCCGTCAGCGCGGGGGAGTAGGCGGCGCCGCCAGCGCAGGGGCCGGCGATGATCGCCACCTGGGGCACGAGGCCCGAGGCCGCCACGTTGCGGAAAAAGATCTGGCCGTAGCCGGAGAGCGAATCGACGCCTTCCTGGATCCGTGCGCCGCCGGAGTCGTTGATCCCGACGATCGGCATCCCGGCCTTCATCGCGAAGTCCATCAGGTCGCAGACCTTCTTGGCGTGGATGCGGCCCAGCGCACCGCCGCCGACCGTAAAGTCGTGGGCGAAGGCGGCTACTGGGCGGCCCTTGACGTAGCCCGTGCCCGTCACGACGCCGTCGGACGGCATCTTCTTGTCCGCCATGCCGAAACCGACGCAGGCGTGTTGGGCGTGCATGCCGAATTCCTGGAACGTGTCCGGGTCGAACAGGGCGGCGAGACGCTCCCGGGCGGTCAGTTGACCGGCCGCGTGGCGCTTCTCGATCTTGTCCTGCCCCCCGCCCAGCTCGGCTTCCTTGCGCCGGGCCTCCAGGGCTTCCATCAGTTTGGGGTCGATGGGCATTGTGTGCTCAGATTAGAAAAGTTAATGTAAGGTGGATGAGGTGCCCCGTTTTAGCTCTTGGGCATGCACAGCTCGGTCAATACGCCGTGTGTGCTCTTCGGGTGGAGGAAAGCCACCAGCTTGTTGGCGGCCCCTTCGAACGGAACTTCGTGGATCAGGCGCGCGCCGGAGCTCTTGGCGTGGGCGAGCTGGCCGGTGATGTCGTCGGTGCCAAAGGCGATGTGGTGGATGCCTTCGCCACGGCTTTCGAGGAACTTCGCGATGGGGCTCTCCGGGTCGGTCGGCTCCAGCAGCTCGATGTGCACTTCCCCTACGTGGAAGAAGGCCGTGCGCACCTTTTGCGAGGCCACTTCTTCCTTGCCTTCACAATGAAGGCCAAGGGTTTGCTCATAGTAGGCTACGACCTCGTCGAGGTTTTTCACCGCAATTCCAATGTGGTCGATCTGGGTAATCATGGCACTCGTGGATTAAAGAGAAGTTATCCGGTAGATCAGATGGCATGATCGGTAGAAGATTCGAACCCGACTTGCAAGTCTTTATATAAACAAAATTAATGACGCGATGTTCGTGGATAAGAAATCAAAATCGTGAATCGCCCGAGGCCTTAAATGACAGAAGGCTGTCAATTAGCCGAATGAGCCTCCGTGAAATGGCAAAGTGCTGCCAAGAATGGCTAATAGATCAGGCAATGAGTCATAAGAAATGCTTAAGAAAAAAGCTTGGCAGCATCAGTCGATCTTGCATAGTGGTGGCTCATGCGCTGATGGCGCACACCTCCTCGCCCACTTAATTCTGTTACCGCGATGGCAACTGACGTAGAGCACAACCAGCCTGAGAACTCACGCCTGCTGGAGGAATTTCCCTCCCACACCTACGACCAATGGAAGCAGGCGGCCGAAGATCTCCTGAAAGGCGCCCCGTTCGACAAGGTGATGGTCACGCCCACCTACGAGGGCTTCGACCTCCAGCCCCTCTATACGCTTGAGCACGCGCAAAAGCTCGTGCAATGGGGCGACGACCTGCCCGGCCAGGGCTCCAAAGTGCGTGGCGCTTCCAAAGGCGGCTACCGCGAACGCCCCTGGTGGATCTCGCAAGAGCTGGGCCTGAGCACGCCGAAGGAGTTTAACACCGTGGCCCGCCACGAGCTGGAAAACGGCCAGAGCGAGCTCAATATCTGGCTCGACAAGCCCGGCCGCGAAGGGGTCGACCCCGACCACGCCTGCGCCCAGAGCGTCGGCTTCTGCGGGACGTCGATCACCGGCGTGAGCGATCTGGCGCAGATGTTCAATGGCATCTACCTGAACTACATTTCCGTCTACTGGCGCGCGGGCCTGAGCCCCGTCGCCCTCAGCGGCCTCTATTTCGCCTATGCCGAGCGGGCAGGGGTCGACTTCAAGGAGCTGCAAGGCTGCATCGAGGCCGACCCGATCGCATTCCTCGTCGAAAATGGCCGCCTGCCCTTCGAGCTGGGCCACGCCTACGACGAGATGGCAGCGCTGACGGCCTACGCGGCCGACAACGCGCCCAAGCTGCAGACGATCGGCGTGCAGACCCACGTCTATCATAATGCAGGCGGTGCCTCGCACCAGGAGATGGCCTTCGCGCTCGCGACCGGCGTCGAATACCTCCGCGCGATGCAGGCCCGCGGCCTCAAGCCCGAAAAGGTGGCCCCCCGCATGCGCTTCAGCCTCTCGATCGGGCCCAACTACTTCCTCGAAATCGCCAAGTTCCGCGCCTTACGGATGCTCTGGAACAAGGTGCTCGAAAGCTTCGAAGTGCCCGAGGAAGCCCGCAAGATCTACATCCACGCCCGCACCGGCCTCTGGAACAAGACCACGATCGACCCGTATGTGAACCTGCTCCGCACCTGCACCGAAGGCTTCAGCGCCGTGGTCGCAGGCGTGGACGGCCTCGCCGTGGGGACCTTCGACGAGGTGATCCGCGAGCCCGACAACTTCTCGCGCCGCATCGCCCGCAACCTCCACCACATCCTCGGTGAAGAGTGCGACCTCACGAAAGTCATCGACCCGGCGGGCGGCTCCTGGGCGGTGGAAAGCCTCACCCAGCAGATGGCCGGGCAAGCCTGGCAGCTCTTCCAGGAAGTCGAAACCGCCGGTGGCATGGTCCAGGCCCTGCGCGACGGTTTTGCCCAGGTCAAGACGCAGGAAGTGCTGGCCCAAAAGCTCAAGAAGATCCACCAGCGCCGCGACACCATCGTCGGCACCAACAACTACCCGAATCCGCTGGAAAAGGCCCTCGAGCCCCGCGAGATCGACTACGCCGCCATCGCCAAGGAACGCTGCGCCGTGGCCACGAAGGCACGCGAGCAAGCGGTGAAGGGTGGGGTGCACAGCGCGCTGCAATGCCTCAGCCTCGCCGATCCCGTCGCCGACCCGGGCGTGATCGTCGCCGCGATCAACGCCGCCAAGGCCGGTATGACGCTCGGCCAGATCAACGAAGCCCTGCGCCAGAACAAGACCGGCAGCGAACAAGTCGAGCGCATCAAGATGCAGCGCGGCTCGCAGACCTATGAAGACCTCCGCTCGTCGGTGCTCGCCCTTGGCGACAAGGCCACGATCCTGCAGGTCAACTACGGCCCCAGTCGCCGCTACCGTGCCCGGGCCGACTGGACGAGCGCCTTCTATCGCGTCGGCGGGTTCAACGTCCTCAGCGACGTCGACTTCAACAGCATCGACGAAGCCGTGGCCGCGATCAAGGAAACCAACGCCCGCATCGCCGTGGTTACGTCCGACGACGAGACCTACGGCAAAGTGGCCGTCGACCTCGCCAAAGCCCTCAAGGCCGCCAACCCGGATCTCTACCTGATCCTCGCCGGCGCTCCGGGAGACAGTGAAGCCGCCTGGCGCGAAGCCGGGATCGACAACTTCGTCAACGTCCGCGTGAGCAACTACGACATGAACCAAGCTCTGCTGCAACGCCTCAAGTAGTCATGATTTCCCCTGATTTTAAGTCGATCGACTGGAAACCCGCCGCCACGGCCAAGCCCACCTACACGGAATGGAAGGCCGATCTGGAAAAGCGCACCGGCCAAAATGCCGAAGAGCTGGTCTGGAACACGATGGAGCAGATCCCCGTGGAGCCGCTCTACACGGGTAATGCCTACGAAGGCATGGAGCACCTCGGCTATCAGGCCGGGATTGCGCCCTTCCTGCGCGGCCCCTATGCCACGATGTATGTGTTCCGCCCCTGGACGGTGCGCCAATACGCTGGCTTCTCGACCGCCGAAGAGTCCAACGCGTTTTACCGCCGTAACCTGGCGGCCGGTCAAAAAGGCCTCTCGGTGGCCTTCGACCTCGCCACCCACCGTGGTTACGACAGCGATCACAAGCGCGTGGTCGGCGACGTCGGCAAGGCCGGGGTGGCGATCGACTCGATCCTCGACATGCAGATCCTGTTCGACCGGATCCCGCTGGACAAGGTGTCGGTCTCGATGACCATGAACGGTGCGGTGCTGCCCGTAATGGCCTTCTACATTGTCGCCGCCCTCGAGCAAGGCGCCAAGCTGGAAGACCTCAGCGGCACGATCCAGAACGACATCCTGAAGGAATACATGGTGCGGAACACCTACATTTATCCGCCCGAGCCTTCGATGCGCATCATCGCCGACATCTTCGAGTTCACCTCGCAAAAGATGCCGAAGTTCAACTCGATCTCGATTTCCGGCTACCACATGCAGGAAGCGGGTGCCACGGCCGACCTCGAGATGGCCTACACCCTCGCCGACGGTCTCGAATACATCCGCACCGGGATCAAGGCCGGCATCAATGTCGACGCCTTTGCGCCGCGCCTCTCGTTCTTCTGGGCCCAAGGCAAGAACTACTTCATGGAAGTGGCCAAGATGCGGGCCGCCCGCCTCCTCTGGTCCAAGATCGTGAACCAGTTCGACCCGAAAAACCCGAAGTCGCTTGCCCTGCGCACGCACTCGCAGACCTCCGGCTGGAGCCTCACCGAGCAAGACCCCTTCAACAACGTATCGCGCACCTGCATCGAGGCCATGGCCGCCGCGCTGGGCCACACCCAGTCGCTGCACACCAACGCGCTCGACGAAGCCATCGCGCTGCCGACGGAGTTCTCCGCCCGGATCGCCCGCAATACCCAGCTCTTCCTCCAGGACGAAACGGGCATCTGCAAGATCATCGACCCGTGGGGCGGCAGCTACTACGTCGAAGCCCTTACCCACGCCCTCAAGAACAAGGCTTGGGCCCACATCCAGGAAGTGGAATCGCTCGGCGGTATGGCCAAGGCCATCGAGAGCGGCATGCCCAAGATGCGCATCGAAGAAGCTGCCGCGCGCCGCCAGGCCCGTATTGACAGCCAGCTCGAAACCATCACCGGCGTGAACAAGTTCCGCCTGGAGAAGGAAGACGCGCTCGACGTGCTCGACATCGACAACACGGCCGTGCGCATCGCCCAGATCCAACGCCTCGAAAAGCTCCGCGCCGAGCGCGACGAGTCGAAGGTCCGTGCCTGCCTCGAAGCCCTGACCAAGGCCGCCAATGGCGAAGTGAAGGCCAACCTGCTCGCCCTCGCCATCGAGGCGACCCAGGCCCGCGCCAGCCTTGGTGAAATTTCCGAAGCCCTCGAAAAGGTCTACGGTCGTCACCAGGCAGTCATCCGCTCCATCAGCGGCGTCTACAGCAGCGAATACGGCAACAGCAGCGCCATCGAAAAGATGCGCGCCCGCACCGACGCCTTTGCCGACAAGGAAGGCCGCCGCCCGCGCATCATGATCGCCAAGATGGGCCAGGACGGTCACGACCGCGGCGCCAAGGTCGTTGCCACGGCCTACGCCGACATGGGCTTCGACGTCGACATCGGGCCCTTGTTCCAGACCCCCGAGGAATCGGCCGCCCAAGCTGTCGAAAACGACGTGCACGTGGTCGCCATGAGCTCGCTGGCCGCAGGTCACAAGACTCTGCTGCCGCAGTTGGTCGGTGAACTGGCCAAGCTCGGCCGCGACGACATCATCGTGGTCGCCGGCGGCGTCATCCCCGCGCAGGACTACGAATACCTCTACGAGCACGGCGCCGCCGCGATCTTCGGGCCTGGCTCCGTCATCACGGACTCGGCCAACAAGGTCATGGACCTGCTCGAACAGCAATACGCCGAATAAGGCTTTCGCCCAAACTGATCCGAATAATAGCGACTCAACGCCGCCTTCTCCCCGCGAGAGGCGGCGTTCTGTTTTTGACGTTCTGGATCAGGCACGGGCCGAGAATGAGGGGGTGCACTGGCCCCCTAGAGGGTGCTTTCGGCGAAAAGCGCGTGTGCATCTAGCTGGGGGCTGTATCCGTTGCAGAATGGCTCTGGGACTGCTGCGCTCCGCGCAGATCTGGTTTCCCGTAGATGTGATAAAGCGTCCGCACTGTGTGGAACAACCCGCGTCTCCAGCGAAAATGGCTCCTGCCTGCGCCCCTGTTCCAGTGTTCGATGCGGAAGAAATCAACCAGATCGGTGCGGAGCACCGCAGTCCCAGAGCGCGGATAATATTCGCGTGCGTCGGCATTCTTCTACGCATCCATTGGATGCCAGACCTGATTGGTGGCGGAGGTTTCACCAGCCCGCTCCTCAAACACCAAAAAACCGTCTTCGTGATGAAGACGGTTTTTTGAAAATGGCACGGGGCAAGGGAGTCGAACCCCTAACCTCCTGATCCGTAGTCAGGTGCTCTATCCAATTGAGCTAGCCCCGCAGGTCAGTTGTGTTGTTAACTGAAAGACCAGAGTAGATCGGTTTTCGGGATCCTGCGCAAGTCTTTTTTAAAGAAAATCCACATAGGGGTGGAGATACACCGCCGTGACCGCCGTCGCCCCGAGCAGCCAGGTAAGCCACCACCACAGGCCGGCCAGCTTGGGCTGGCGATTGATCAGCGCCACCATACCGCCGAGGCAGAGCCACACCGTGATCTTTACCCAGATCCAGGGCTGCGAGATGCTGTAGCCCATGCGGGCCATCAGGCCGAAGCCGCCCACAAGAATCAGGATGAGAGAGATGCCGCTGGTAATGGCGGCAAACTTCTTGAGGCCGGGCTTGTCGCTGCCAGCCATGGCGCGCCCGAGGAGCCCGCCATAGGAGATGAAGAGCAGCAAGATGCCGCTGAGGTGGAGAATGTGATAGATGACCGAGCGATCCATGCCACCATCCAATGCGGTTTGGGCCGCATTGCAAATCCCTTATGCGCGGCAGCCTACGCCCCTGGTGCCTTGGGGGAGGCGAGGGCGGCTTCGATTTCCGTCCGCAGGGCAAGATCGGCTGGCTGCAGGGCGCGGGCCTTGAGGAAGCACTGACGCGCCGGCAAGGTGGTGCGCAACATTTGCGGGTTGGCGCTCAAGGCCCGCCCGGTCGTGAGCAACGCCCGCGCGAGGTTGTGCGACAGGCGTGCGATGATGGCGTCGGGGTCGAGCGTGTCGGTATAGCCCCAGACAGGGGAGGCGGTGCGCGCCTTGGCCAAGGCTGCCTCGTAAAAAGGCGGGGCGAGGGCCGTCTGCCCACTGGCGACGAGCTTGTTGCCCACCGCTTCGAGCGCTCGCACGCTCCAAGCCTCGCCTTTCAGAACCTCGCCCAGCGGCCCCGGGTTTTCCGTGCGGGCCGTCGCGGCCTCCGTCAGCCAACGTGCGCTCTCAGGAGCGTCCTGGCGCTCGGCGGCGGCAAAGCGCTGCAAGGCCCATTGCTGGTAAGCCTCCACCAGTGCCGCGCTCGTGGCAAAGAGCCCCAGACGGTCGGCCTCGCTCCAAAGCTCCTCCGGCTCTTCGACTTCGCCCGACTGCCAGTGCTGGAGCAGGTCGGCTTGCCAAAGCTCGCGCGCCTCGGCCCGGTGGGGAGAGCCTGCAGGCGTGAGCGCGACCAGGGTGGCCCACATACGCTCGGCATTATCGCGTCGGCCAGTCGCCAGTTGCTCGCCGATGGCCGACGGCAGCCATGCCGCCAGCTTGCCTTGCAGCTCGTCGCGCTCGGTGGGGCTGAGCCCGGCCGGCGTATCCTGCAGCAGCTCGGCGGCGCGGGCGGAGGCCAGGCTGGGTTGTTCAGCGGCCAATGCATCCAGCTCTGCCCACTGGGAGGAGGCTTCTGGTGCTTGGGCCGGGCGCGGGGTGGTTGTCGCTGGGGCAGGGGCCGTCGCTGCCTCTTCATCCGGGCGGGTGTAAAACCAGATGGCAAAGACGATCAGGACGAGGCCGACAAAGAGGGAAAAGAAACGCGACATGGCGATAAACTCCGGGCGACAGCCTGACCTGCTGGAGCAGGGGTGGCAATGCTGGATTATTTTCGCACTTTTTAGAAAAGAACGATTGACGAAGCTGCGCCGAGATACATGGTAAGTGTTTTCGCTTAACGCGAAGGCTGGGTAGCTCAGTTGGTAGAGCGGAGGACTGAAAATCCTTGTGTCGGCGGTTCGATCCCGCCCCTAGCCACCACTTTGCCACCAACGACTTACAAGTCTTGGTGGCTTTTTTGTGCACGTTTCTCCGACCTTGTCGCGAAGCTCTGCATTTAACATCTACCGCAGAGAAAGGATGGGCATTACAGGCGGTAGATGAGGCGTCTTTAGCCTGTAAAAAAGCCCGCTGGTCGTGATCGACACAGCGGGCGATAAATATCTGTGCTCTCGGAACGGCGCTACACGCTTTGCACGATGAGGCAGCCGTTGGTGCCGCCAAAGCCGAAGCTATTCGTCAGCACGCGCTTGAGCTTGGCCTCGCGGGCTTCGCGCACGATCGGGTAGGGGGCTGCCGCCGGGTCGAGTTCCTCGATGTGGGCGCTGCCGCAGATGAAGTCGTTTTGCATCATCTGGAGGCAGTAGACCGTTTCCTGGGCACCGGTGGCGCCGAGGCTGTGGCCAGTCAGGGACTTGGTGGAGCTGATCGGGGGGATCTTGTCGCCAAAAACCTGGCGGATCGCCTGCAGCTCGGTAATGTCGCCCGCCGGGGTGCTCGTGCCGTGGGTGTTGATGTAGTCGATCGGGCCGTCGACCGTCTCCATCGCCATCTTCATGCAGCGCACGGCTCCTTCGCCGCTGGGGGCGACCATGTCGGCACCGTCGCTGTTGGCGGCATAGCCCACCACTTCGGCATAGATCTTGGCGCCGCGGGCCTTGGCGTGCTCGTAGTCTTCGAGCACCAGCATGGCTCCGCCGCCGGCGGCCACAAAGCCGTCGCGATTGACGTCGTAGGGGCGGCTGGCGGTGGCGGGCGTGTCGTTGTATTGGGTGGAAACGGCGCCCATTGCGTCAAAGAACGCGGTCAACTCAGCCGATTCCTCCTCACCGCCGCCGGCAAAGATCACGTCTTGCTTGCCGAGCTGGATCTGCTCGTAAGCCGCGCCGATGGTATGGATACTGGTGGCGCAGGCGCTGGTGATGGAGTAGTTGATGCCCTTGATCTGGAACGCGGTGGCGAGGTTGGCCGCCACGGTGTTACCCATGATACGGGGGACCCGGAAGGCGCCAATGCGGCGAACACCTCGCTCTTGCAGGGTCGCCCAGCCTTCGATCTGGTTGAAGGGCGAGCCACCGCCGGAGCCGGCGATAACGCCCGTGCGGGGGTGGGAGACGACATCGGCATCTAGGCCGCTGTCTTCCACCGCTTGTTGCATGGCCAAGTAGGCAAAGAGGGCGGCGTCGCCCATGAAGCGGCTCAGCTTGCGATCTACGGATGCCACGAGGGCGTCGTAGTCCTTTACTGTGCCGGCGACGTGGGTGCGCAGTCCTTTGTTTGCGTAGTCGGCTTTATATTCGATGCCAGAGCGGCCTTCTCGCAGCGATTCCAGGACGGACGCTGCGTTGTTTCCCAAAGGAGAGATGATCCCGAGGCCGGTGATGACGACTCGACGTGCTTGCATAGGAAATTTCGATTTTTGGGAAGCGATTGCGATAACAGGGGGAGCGAGACCTATAAATATGCCAGAAATGTGGGCGGGCTCAACCCTACAGCTTCGGTTCTTCCGCAAAGACGCAGGCTCGCAGGCCGTGGGCTACGTAGATGACTTGATCGTCGCACTCCACCGTGCCGTCGGCCACCGCCAGCTTCATCTTGCCGTTGAGCACGCGCTTGATGTCGAGGCGGTAGCGGACGTGCTTGTTTTCCGGCATCACTTGGCCGGTAAACTTCACCTCGCCGACGCCGAGCGCGCGGCCTTTGCCGGAGTGGCCCGACCAGGTGATGAAAAAGCCGACCAGCTGCCAGAGGGCGTCGAGGCCCAGGCAACCCGGCATCACCGGATCGTCCTTGAAGTGGCAGTCGAAGAACCAGAGATCGGGCTGTATGTCGAGCTCGGCCACCAGCTCGCCCTTCCCGTATTTACCGCCCTCGTGGGAGATGTGCGTGATGCGGTCGAACATCAGCATCGGGGGCAGGGGCAGGCGGGCGTGGCCCGGTTGCAACAGCTTACCGTATCCGCAGGCGATCAGGTCGTCGCGGCTGAAAGAATTCCTGGACTCGTTCATGCTCAAGGAGGGGCGGGCGCTTAAAATGCCACGCCGAAGCCAGTTTTCACATACATTTGCGAGCCGAGGTCAACGTCTACGTTGTAATCATCGACTGCCATGTTGAAGTTGCCGCTCGATTGATACTGCACGCCGCTGTAGAAATTCACGCGCTCATTGAGCTGGTAGGCGGCCTTGGTTTCCACGTAGCCACCGAAGAGCACATCGCTGTTGCGCTCCTTCGTCAGGCCGGTTGTACCGACTTGGCCGAGGCCTTCGATATTGAGAAACTCGATCGCATCGAGCGTGCCCGAGTAGTAGGTGCTGCTGACGCCGGCGGCAAAGTTGAGGCTGATGCGCTTCGTGAGGTCGAGATTGTAGGTCGGCCCGAGGCGGAAGGAGAACATGCTCGAGCGGAATCGGATGTCGCCATCGACGGTATGGGTATAGTCATCGAGCTGATCGGGCGTCATGCCACTGATCAGATCCGGATTGAGCGAGACGAAAGTCTTGTCTTTGTCGTCGCGGATGTCGTCACCGTTGTAGGGCTTCTTGCCATCCTTGGCATCATTGTCAGGGAGTGCAGCCAAGTCGTCTCCCGTCAGCTCGTAAAGATACTTGGTGCCGCGCAAGCCAGCGTCGACGCTGTCGTTAAAGTCGCTGTCGAACCCGCTGAAGTTGAAGCCTGCCGTCCACCCGAGGCCCTTTTTCTCGGAGAGGAAGCGTTTGTAGTTCAGGTCGAAGCCCATGCCCGAGGAGCCGTCACCCTTGTAAGAAGCATCGGAAGCAACGGAGCCGAAGTTGTGTAAGGCGAGGTTGTCCTGATTCTCAAGGCTCGGGTCGACCTGTCGGTCCTCTTTATAGCCGAAGTAACCGGTCTTGCCGTCCTTGGGGCGCTCACGATAGCTGAAGCCATCGACAGTCTTCACAATGTAGTCCTGCCCCACGTGACCGTCGGCAAATTTGTCGTAGCGTCCCGGGTCGAGGTCGCCCTGAGAGGGGCGAGCCCCGCCGTTTTCTTCCTCGTAAATGGTCGGGACGGCGATATTGCCCAGGCCGCCGAAATTGACGTCGGGGGCGAGCATGTAGCTGTGACCGATTTCGAGTTGCCCCAGGGAAGGCTTGGCCTGTGGCAAGCGGAAATAGTTGGGGTCTTGCGCGAAGAGGGGGGCGGCTAACAGGCTGCAGCCGGCGGAAATCCAGATCTGATGGGCGAAACGCATGTACTGTCGGTTGACGTTTACGGGGCCGGTCGACGGCTTGAGTAGGTTAATCCCGACAATGCTCCCGAGTTGCACCCTGTCAATCCCTTGCCGCCTTCACCGCTAGTTTCAGCAGCGCAAGTGAATTCCAGTAGGCGCTAATCCTCAAATTTTGAACATTCCCGCGCGCGTAAATGGCGATCTGGCAGAGGTCTTCGCCTTCTATCAACGTTGGGCGCAGGCGTTGCAGCACTTTCGGCTGTGCAGTGGCCCACGGTTGCCCGGTTCTCTGGGCCAAAGTGGCAGGGGAGGGCGGTTCGGCATCCAGCGGCACGACCACGATATTCACCTCGGGCGCCACCTGGTCTCGCAAAGCCATCAACTCCGGGAGGCGATCCGCAAGTGTTGCGGCTTGGGCCGCGTCGGCATCGTGCCACGGGGTAAAGATGACGATGGCGGGGCCGGCGACCACCTCGGCCCAATCCACCCGCTGGCCTTGGGCGTCTACGACCGCTTCGGGGCCGACTCCGGCGGGCCAGAACTCCTGCCACACGCCTTCATGCTCCGTCCAGCTCCAGCGGGTGCCGGGGGCCAAGGCGGCGGCTTCGGCTGGAGCCACGTGGCCAATCCGGCTTTGCCCCATTGCATCCTGGACCCACAAGGTGCGGCTGGCGGCGTCGGCGAGTACGACCGTGCCCTCCTGCCGTTGAGCGCATGCCCATGTCGTCAGGACGGTTGCCAGCGCCCAACCGATGAGCTTCGACCGCATTGAGGCATCGAAAACGTTGCGATTTCCCGCCGCAAGCTGTAACCGTTTAACGACTCGCGCGATGCCTATCTCGGTGCAGCTTCCTCCTCCGCCCGACTGGCGGGACATCCTCCGCCCGGGCAGCCGGCTCTTCCTCGGCTCCGGTGCCGCCTGCCCGCATGCCCTGATGGATCAGTTGCTGCAGCAGGAGCGCTATTTCAACGACTTGCAGCTACACCAGACGCTGACGCTCGGGCCCGCCCCCTGGACCGAGCGTGCGCCCAGCCGCCAGTTTTCGGTCAACGCCTTCGTGCTCGACCCACGCCTGAGCGACCTCGTCAACGCCGGGCAAGACGACTATACGCCCGCCCATTCCTCCGAGATCCCGCAGATGTTGGAGGAGGGCATTATCGCGATGGATACGGCCCTGATCATGGTCTCGCCGCCGGATGCTTACGGGTATTGCTCGCTCGGGCCGTCGGTGGGGCTCCTGCCGGCCGTGCTGCGCGTGGCGCGGCGGGTGGTGGCGCAGATCAACCCCCGGATGCCACGCGTTGGCGGGCTCGCGCACGTTCCCGTTTCCAGCCTGCACTACGCGATCCAGCACGAGGCGCCGCTGCCAGAGCTGCCCGCGCCGGAGCAGACCCCCGCGCATCGGCAGATCGGCTACTTTGCCGCCCAACTGATCGACGATGGCGACACGATCCAGACGGGCGTGGGGGCCGTCGGCAATGCCGCCCTGCAAGCCCTCCGCCAGCACCGCCACCTCGGTTTTCACAGCGAGTTGATGGGCGATGCGGCGCGCGAACTCTTCGAGCAGGGGGTGATCGACAACAGCCGCAAACGCCTTCTGCCGGGCAAGCTGGTGGCCACGGCGCTGCTCGGCTCGCAGGCGCTCTACGACTTTGCCGACGGTAATCTGCACCTCGACCTCCGCTCGGCTGAATTTGTCAACCACCCGCAAAACATCGCCCGCAACGACCGGGTGGTAGCCGTGAACAGCGCCTTGCTGGTCGACCTCACTGGCCAGGTGGCGATGGACAGCGTGCAAGGCAAGTTCCGCGCCGGCATCGGCAGCCAGATCGACTTTATCCGCGGTGCCGCCATGTCGCGCCGGGGGCGGCCAATCATCGCGCTACCCTCCACCTGGGTCGACGATCAGGGGCAACGGCGTTCCCGCATCGTGGCGCAAATGCCGCCGGGCGCGGGCGTGGGCATCAACCGGGCCGACATCCATTACGTCATCACCGAATATGGAATTGCGACCCTGCGCGGCCGGTCGATCCAGGAGCGCGTGCAGGAGCTGATCGAGATCGCGCACCCGGATTTCCGTGAAGAGCTGCTGCGCGATGCCCGCCAGCACAACTTCGTGCCGCCGTATTTCCAGCTCTCCCCGCCGGTGGCCGAACACGATTCGAGCCTGCTTCAGCGGAGCAAGCTGCGCCTGCGCGACGGAATCGACTACGTGCTGCGCCTGCTCAACCCTTCGGACGGTCGCCGCCTGCAGGAGTTCTTTTACTCGCACACCGAGGAGACGATCCTGCGCCGCTACGGCTTTACTGTTACCCGCATGACCCGCGAACGGGCCTTCGAACTGGTGGGGGTCGATCAAAACCGCGACCTCGCGCTGGGGCTGTTCGAGCTGCAGGGGCCGCGTCAGGTCATCCACGCCGTGGGGCGCTATTACCTGGAGCGCGACGGCCTGAGCGCCGAAATGGCCTTTGTCGTGCGCGAGAAAAAGCGCCGCCTTGGAATGGCCCGATTGTTGATCGAGCGCCTGATCGCGGTCGCGAAGTCACGCGGCTTGCACAAATTATGGGCCCGCGTCGACCGCGACAACGAAGCCATGCTGGCCCTCTTCCGCCGCTTCGGCGCCCGCGAAGTGCCCGGCGAAAGCCTCGACGAGCTGCGCGTCGAAATCCCGCTCACCAGCGGCGACGCTCAACCGCCAGCCAAGCCTGACTACATCCGGCATAAATAAAAGAGAATTTTGGGCCTCACGCCAAGGCGCAGAGTCGCTAAGGTTTCTCAAGTAATCTCTGTGGGAGGGCTGAAATTCTATCTTCTTTGCGGCTCAGCGGCTTAGCGTGAAAATCCTTCAAGCGCTTACCTCGTCAGCCTACGCGCGACTTCCACTGCGTGGGCGAAGCTGCGGGTGCTGGCGAGGCCCTTGCCAGCCAGGTGAAAAGCGGTTCCGTGGTCGGGGCTGGTGCGGACGTAGGGCAGCCCCAGCGTCACGTTGACCGCCGTGTCGAACTCCAGCGTCTTGAGCGGCCCGAGACCTTGATCGTGGTAGAGGGCGACGACTACGTCGAATTCGTCCCGCAGCGCGCGGAAAAAGACGGTGTCGCCCGGCAAAGTGCGGGAGAGGCCAGGGAAGCGGTTGCGCAGCTCGTCCAGGCGCGGGTCGATCCAGTCGACCTCTTCGCGACCGAGCATCCCACTTTCGCCGGCGTGGGGGTTCAGGCCGCACACCGCAATGCGCGGCTGCTCGACGCCATAGCCCCGCGCCAGCCAGTCCGCCCGCTCGACGGCCCGCGTCAACAAGCCCGGGTTGTCGTGCAAGAGCTGGCCCACTTGCATGATTGGGTCGTGCCAAGTGGCAAGCACCAGCCGCAGGCGTTCGCCGACGAAGGCCATGCTCGGCTCACCACCCCAGGCGGCGGCAAAAAACTCAGTCTGGCCGGGGTGGGGGTAGCCGATGCTCTGCAGCAGCCCCTTTGCGATGGGGCCCGTCACCACGCCCCGGAAGCGCCCGTCGATGCAGCCCTGCGCGGCCACTTTCATCGCCTGCCAGGCCACCACCGCGCCGTCGCGGTTAGGCTCGCCGGGGGTGAGGGCAAAGTCTTCCGGCCCCACCGCCTCGCCCGCCACCGGCAGATCGCTCAGCCAGTCCGCCGGCCCGAGCACCACGATGTCGTCGCGTTGATCGGCGGGCAGCTCCGCCAGCCAGCTTTGAATGATCTCCGGGCCGACACCTGCCGGGTCGCCACAGGTAAGGGCAAGGGGCTTACTCATCAATTTCTTCCTCCGGTCCGGGCGAGAGGCGGCGTGCCGGGCGCACGAAGCCGCGTTTGCCGCCCGCGAAAAATTCCAGGAAACGCTCGCCTTCGGGCGTCTGGGCCAGCCGATCCTTGCGGGCGGCTTCGGCGTAGCTCTTCGGGTTGCCGCCGTCGAAGTAGACGGCGCGGTAGAGCTTCTTCAGGTCGCGAATCGCTTCGAGGCCGAAGCCGCGCCGCTTGAGCCCCACGAGGTTGAAGCCGCTCAGCTCGTCCCGCTCGGCCACGAGGCAAAACGGTGGCACGTCGCGCGTAAGGCGAGAGACGCCGCTCACCATCACGCTCTCGCCGATACGGATAAACTGGTGCAGGGCCGCGCCGCCGCCGATGAAGGCAAACGCGCCGATCTCGACAAAGCCGCCCATCATCACGTTGTTGGCGAGGATCGCCTTGGTGCCCACCTTACAGTCGTGGGCCACATGGCTGTAGGCCATCAGGAAGGCGTCGTCGTCCACCCAGGTAAATTGACCGGCCTGCGTTGCGCGGTGGATCGTCACCCCTTCGCGCACCGTTACGCGGTCGCCCAGGCGCACACCGCTCGGCGTCTTCGGGTCGAAGCGCAAGTCCTGCGGCAGTCCGCCTACGACCGCGTGCGGGAAGATGTGGCAGCCTTGACCGAGAATCGTGCCGCTGCGGACCATCGCGTGCGCTTCGATCACGCAATTCGGGCCGATCTCGACCCCGTCTTCGATCACCGCATACGGGCCGACCGTCACGCTTGGGTCGACCCGCGTGGCCTCATGAATCACCGCCGTGGCATGAAAAGACATACCGGCTAGTGTGACGCCTGCGGCGGCTGGGCGGAAGGAGAAAGTTGCGGTATCCTGGTGTCTCATTGAGCAGCCCCTGCCTGGGTGGCACCGCCTCCGGGGTGCAAACTCCTGTAAGATTCAGTCCGGTGGTGTCGGACGCCAAGCGTCCTCAACCACCGGCTAGGTTGCTGGCATCCCTACGGGATGCTGCATTATCTAGCAAGCCAGAGGCTTGCCAGCTCTTAGCGCGGGGTTGAGATCCGCCATAGCGGATCGACACCCCGGGTTTTCTAAGGCCAAAACCGCACCCCGGAGGGGTGCCACTGTAGAGTGGACAAACGATCCGGACGAACCAGATTATGATCTTTCTTTATCCGATCAATGAGACACTAGCGCGCGAAGGCTTCGATCTGCTCGATGAAGGCGTCGACGTTGTCGAAGTGCACGTTGTGTCCGCTTTTGGGGATCACTTCCACGCGGGCTTGCGGGAAGTGCTGGCCGATCACGGGCAGGTGCGCGTCGCGGATAAAGCGGGAGTTCTCGCCCTTGAGGAAGAGGGTGGGGCCGTCGAAATGCTGGTCGGGCTCCAGGCCGGCGGCAAAGAGCGTGGGCAGCGCCGCTTCCAGCTCGGCGAGATTAACGGTCCAGATAAAGCCCTTCGTCTCGGGATCGCGGTCGAGGTTGGTCAGCAAAAACTGGCGAAAAGCCCAGTCCGGCACCTCGTCTTCCAGCTTCAGGGCCGCATCCCCCCGCGTCTTGAGGCTGCCGAGATCAAGGCGACGCATGGCGGCAAACTCGCGCTGCCAGCGCGGTGGAGATTCCACCGGCGAGATGTCGGCCACCGTCAGCGTGCGCACGCGCTCCGGATGCTCGCAGGCCAACCGCATGGCCGTCTTGCCCCCCATACTGTGGCCGACGAGGTGGACGGCGTCGAGGCCTTGGGCATCCAGCCACGCCACCACATCGGCCGCCATCGCGGCGTAATCCATGCCGTCGCGGTGGGGGCTCTGGCCGTGGTTGCGCAAGTCGAGCGCATACACATCGTATTGCTCGCCCAGGCGCTTGCCCACTTGCATCCAGTTGCGCGACGAGCCCAGCAGGCCGTGCAGCAAGACGAGCGGCGGATTGCCATTGCGCCCAAAGTCGCGGTGAAACAGCTCAACGGTTTCCATGCCCTCGATGGTATCCATGCATCTACCCGTGCCGCAGGTTGGGCGTATCTGCAAGTCTGCAGATCTGCTTCCTGCGGCAGGCCGTCGCTGGCGGGCACTCACTCCTACACCCCTTGCGCGGCGCGGCGGACCTGGTCGTAATAGCGCTGAATGCGGGGCTCTTCGCGGAGCTGCAGGGCCTGGTTGAGGCGTTCGGCTGCTTCGTCGTAGCGTTTGAGGCTCACCAGTAGCTGGGCGTGGCGCACGAGGGCATCGAAGCGATAGGCTTCGAGGCGCTGGGCCTGTTGCAGGCGCTCGAGGGCGGCGGCTTGCTCCCCGTGATTCCAGTGGTAGTCGGCCAGCTCAAGCAGGGCTTCGCCTTGGGTCCCGTCGAGGTTCACGATCTTGCGCAGCGTTTCGGTAGCTTCGGCCTCGTTGCCCTGGCGCCGCTGGATCTTGGCCTGCAGGGTCAACACATCCAGCTCGCGGTTGGCCGGGATCGTCGCGTGCTGCTGGATCTTTTGTAACAGGTCATAGGCTGGTTCCACCTCCTCGCTGCGCAAGAGCAGGCCCGCCATGCGCAAGGTCGGCTCAAAGGCCTGGTCGCCACTTTGGGCAATGGCTTCGGCGTAGCTCGACTGGGCAAGGGCGAAGAGGCCTTCGTTGAAGTAGATGTCGCCGAGCAAGGCCAGCGACGATGGGTCTCCGGGGGAGTAGACGCGCGCCATTTCGAGGGTCTTGGCGGCGGCAAGCGGCTGCTGAAGGGATACCTGGGCGTTGGCGATCAGCTTCCAGAGCACGGCATTGTCGGGGGCCTCGTCCAGCAACTGGCGGCAGAGGGTGATCGTGGCCTGATGGTCGCCGCTCTGGCTGAGCACCTGGACGAGTCCCATCTGCCAGTCGCGGTTGTCCGGGTCGAGCAGGTGGGCCTCGCGGTAGGCCTGCTCGGCGGCGAGGTAGTCCTGGCGATGGAGGAAGCAGTAGGCGAGCAGGCCGTAGAGGCGCGCTTCCTTGGCCCCCAGCTCGATGGCCTTGCTGAGGCTGCGGATGGCGTCGTCGTGCTGGTCGCGCTGGACTTCGAGCAGGCCGAGGTTCTGGTAGGCGCGGAGGAAATTCGGGTGCTTGCCGATGGCCTGGCGATACTGCTGCTGGGCGCGTTCGAGCTCGCCCGTCTGGAAGTAGAGGTTGCCGAGCACGAGGTTGAGCGCCGCGCTGCTTTGCTGGTTGATGGCTCCTTGCAGGTGCTGGGCAGCGGCTGGCAAGCTGGTCGACATCTGGTTGAGCGTTTCGCGCAGGGCGGTACGCTCGTCTTCGGTGATCTCCGGCTCGACGGCGGCGAGCACGCGGTAAGAACCGAGGAAGCCGGCCCGCCACTCAGGGTCGCGCACGAAGTCTGCCGATTGGGCAGGGGAGGCGTGGAAGAGGGAGGCGGAGCCCAGCAGGAGCAGGCTCAATGGGCGAAAGGAGCGCAGTTGGATCAGACGCATGAGAAAAGAGAGGTTTAGTTGATGGCGACGGGGATGGGGAGGATGGCCTTGGCGCGCACGGGCTTGCCGTCTTTGGTCGGCTTGGTGAAGCGGCGCTGGCGGATGTCTTCGATGATGGCCGAGATGACGGCGGCGGGCAGGTCGGATTGCTCGGCGCGGATGTCGACTACTTCGCCCTGCTCGTTGAGCAGGATGTAAGCTTCGACCGAGCCCTTGGTGCCGCGATAAGTGCGCAGGATCTGTTGCGGGAGGCGCAGCGGGCGGCGGTCGAGCATCTCCGGCGCCTGGTCGAGCATGCTGAAGTCGAGGATGTCCGCAGTCTTCAGCCCGGCACTTTGGCCAGAGACGGAGGCGAGCGAAAACCCGGCGGGGAGCAGGTTGGAGCCCTTGCCAGGGTTCAGCGCCACATCGAGCTGGCTGAGGCTGAGCGGCGGGGGCTCCAGCTTAAGCTCGGGTTCGAGTTCCTGTTGCTCAGGCTCGGGTTCGGGCTCCTCATCGGGCGGCTCGACTTCGGGCGGCGTGAACGAAAGCGTTTGCTCCTCGTAGCTCGGGCGCTCCGGTTCGGCGCCGCGGACGAGCAGCGCCACTGCCATCAGGAAAAAGAGCGAGACGGTGCAGATGGTGCCGAGCAGCAGGCCGAGCGAAAAATCGGTGCGCGCGGTCGGGGGTATAAAAGTGGCGGGCTTGGACATCGGGGCTCAGGACTCGTTGAGGGTCGCGATGCGGATACGGGTCGCGCCCGCGTTCTTGGCTTCGCTCCAGACTTGGGAGAACACGCTGTGGCTGGTCTCGCGGTCGGCCTGGATGATGACGGGCACGTCGTCGCCCTGCAGCAGCTGCCGCAGGCGCAGACGCACGCCGGAGACGCCGATTTCGCGCCCCGCGTAGATCACTTTGTCCTGGGCCGTGATCGCGATGATGATGCTATGGCGGTCGAGCGCCTCATCGGTCATAGCCTCGGGTTTCACCACTTCAACTTCCGGCGTTTCGACGAAGACGGTGGTGACGATGAAGAAAATCAGCAGGATGAAGATGCAGTCGATCATCGGCGAGAGGTTGATCTCGGCGGCTTCGTCTTCGGATTCGTGCAGAGGGCGGCGCGGCATCAGTTGAAAGTGGTAAAGCTGATCTTGGAAATACCGGCGGCGCGGGCAGCGTCCCATACCTCGACCAGCGTCTGGTGACGGGAGTCGCCGTGCGCCCGAATGGAGACGGTCGTCTCTTCGTCGATGCGCAGGTTGCCGAGGCGGTTGGCGAGCTGGGAGATGCTGAGCGGTGCCTGGTCGAGGCGGATCTGGTCGGCCGCAGTGATCTCGATCTGGATCGGGCGCGCGTCTTCTTGTGGCTGAGCGGCGGCAGCATCGGGCTTCATCATTTCAAAGCCCGTTTCATCGACGAAGACGGTGGTGACGATGAAGAAGATCAGCAGGATGAAAATGCAGTCGATCATTGGCGACAGGTCGATCCTGGTGTCGTCGCCGAGGTCGGATTCGAGGCGGTGCTTGCGTTTCATGGCGTGGGCGGCGGGTTAGCGCCGGGGCGGAGGCGAAAAGGCGTTGCCGACCGGGATCCTGGATTCGTGGCCGTTTTGATGAGGCAGCCCCTGCCGGTGGAAAGTGGAGAGCGTGATGGATTCGAGCTGCGCGATGCCGGCCTCCAGTTGCTGCCGCTGGCGGCGGATCAGCATCGAGAGGAAGAGCCCGGGCAGCGCGATGGTGAGGCCGGTGGCGGTGGTGATCAACGCCACGCGGATGCCGCTGGCCACCGTCTCCATCGACTCGCCCCCGCCGGAGGTCGCCAGCCCGAGAAAAGTCGAGAGCATGCCCAGTACGGTGCCGAGCAGGCCGAGCAGCGGCGCGGTGGTGATCATCGTCTCGATGTAGCGCACCCGGCGGTCGACCACGCCCACGATGTCGTCGCGGATCTCGTCGAAGCGGTGGCGGATGCCGTCGGCATGCGACGGATCGAGCCCGCGGGCGTATTCGATGATCTGGCGGGTGAGGCCGGGCGGCGCGGTGCGCAGATACTGGATCCACAAGGGCCAGTCGCTTTCCGGCTCGCCCTGCAGACGGCAGCGCCAGGTAAAGATCAAGAGCTGATAGGCCTGCGTGTAGATCGCGAGCGAGAGGCCGCCCAGGGCGATCATCACCCAGCCGCCGCTCTGCCAGATGCCCCAGACTTGCTCAAACAGTTTCATGGCTCGACACCCGCTTGATCGCGTGCGGCTGACGGGCCGCCTTCTGTTTCAGCAATTCTGCGCCGTTGAGGAATGCGACGGCCGTCTGTTCGAGCAGGCCGAGGCGGCGCTTGGCCATGCGGGAGAGGGCCCCATGGATCAGCAAGACGGGGATGGCGACGATCAGGCCCAGCGCGGTCGTGACGAGGGCTTCGGAGATACCGGAGGAGAGGCTCTTGGCGTCGCCGGTGCCGAAGATCGTGATCAGGTTGAAGGTCTTGATCATCCCTACCACGGTGCCGAGCAGACCGAGCAGAGGTGCGGCGGCAGCCGTGAGCGAGAGGAAAGGCAGGAAGCGCTCGAGGGTGGGGCGGGTGTGCAATACGCGCTCGTACAGGAGCTCTTCCAGCAGCTCGCGCGGCTCGCGGTAGTGGTGCACACCCTCCACCATGATTTCGCCCGCGCGGCCCGGCACTTGTTGGGCCCGTTTGAGGGCTGCGGTGCTGTCGCCCCGGTCGAGCTGTTCAAGTATCTCGTCGAGCGCCTTGGGCCGCTCCACATGCAGGCGGAGGATGTCGTAGATCTTGAACAGCGCGAGCAGGATGGCGCAGGTGCCCAGCACGATGATCACATAGCCGATCGGGCCGCCGTCTTCCACGTATTCGCCAATGCTCTTGGTGGCGGTGGCAATGCGGAGCGCGCGGCCATTGGTCGGGTCGAGCGGGATGGCGACGGCGTTGTCGGCAGACGCTGCGGTAAAGGTAAAGCGCTCCGTGCCGGGGATCGGCACCACGGTGGTGAAATTCGAGTTGAGGCGCTTTTCCACGATGCCAGACACCTTGCCGTCGGCACTCGCGAAGTAGACGGTCGGCCCGAGAGCCCAGAACGTGCCCTGGTGCAGCAGGCCGTCTTCGCTCAAGGCCTCGCCCGTGTAGGTGTAGCCGCCCTGTTGGTGGTCGAGCCGCTCGAAGGTCGTCTGCACGATCTGGAGCTGAGCCTCGCGCCGCTCCGGAGGGCTGAGGTTGACGTTATTGGGGGCAAGCTCGGCCTGGGCGATGGCTTCCTCGTAGAGCGGGATCTCACTGTAGTGGATCCACGACGAAAAATTGCCCACATACTCGCGCAGGCGGTCGTCGATAAAGTCGTTTTGCTGGCGGAGCTGATCCACCTGACGGCGCAAGGTCGCGAGGTCCACGTCGCGGCTGTCGTGCACGCGGCGCAGTTGGGCCAGCTCACCCTCAAGGGCCACCAGCTGCTCCTGCAAGTCGCTGACTTCGCGGGAGAGCGGCTGCTTTTGCTCGGCGGTCTCTTGGCGGAGCTGCGAAAGCTCTTGCAGGCTGGCCTCGACGCGCGCCTGGGCGCTCTGTTGGGCCGACGCACCCGTAGCTTGGGCAGCCACGGAGATGCTGCCCAAGGCAAGGCAGCCGGAAAGTAGGAAAAAGCGATACATGGTGCTTAACGGACGGAGTCGGCAGGGAAGGGGATGGGCAGCGAGACAAAGCGGGCTTCATCGGTATTGCCCTCGGCCATTTCGATGATCTGAAGCGTTTCGCGCTGATGGTCTTGCAGGCGCTCGAACTGCCAGGCGCCTGCTTCGCTCGGTCGGCCAAAGTAGGTGGCGTGCCCGCTGGCGTCGGCGGAGATGGCGAAGGCGTAGCCCCAGTAGAGCGTATCGGCCTGCACGCCCGAGCCGTCTTCCAGCTCGCGAATCTCGTAGGTCAGCGTAAGACTCTGGTTGAACTTGGCCGCTTCGGAAAGCACCCCTAGCAGCGTCACCAGGCGCTTGCCCACTTCGACATCGCTGGCGTTGGGGCGATCGGGGATCTGGACCAGCAGCTTGGCCAGCTTTTCCTGCAAGGGCGGCGGAAAGGTTTCGACGCGTTGCTTCAGCTGCGCCTCAAAGCCGGCCAGTTGGTGGGCGAGCGCGGCGGAGGATGCTTCGAGCCGGGTCTGCTCCTGCACGAGGGAGACGCGTTCGTCGTTGAGCGCTTCGGCCTCGTGCTTGAGTTCGGCAATCGTATCCTCCAACGCATCGACGCGCTGGCGCAACAAGTCGCGGGTCGCGGCGAGCATCTCCAGGTCGGCCTTGGCTTCGCTGCGCTCGGCTGAGATGATGCGCTCGGTCTCGACCCATTTGTCGATCAGGCGCTGCGTTTCGGTTAAATGTTCGGCCTGTGCGAGGGCCAGCGGACTCGCGGCGCAGAGGCACAGGAACGGCAAGAGGTTCGGTTTCATGGCGAGGAATCGCGGGATAAGGCTAGCGCACCGCCGGTTGGCGCGGCCGCAGGATGACTTTTTCGAGGCGGTGCTCGTCTTGGATCAGCTGATAGTCCAGCCCGCCGGTGAGGCGGAGGACCTGGAGGATTTCTTCGAGGGGTTCTTCGCCGAACTCGGCCCGGATGCGCATGGAGCCGGCCGTCTCGCCGTCGATTTCCATGTCCACGCCAAAACGGCGCTCCAGAGCCTGGGCCACTTCGGCCAAGGGCATGTCTTCAAAGATCAGGCGGTTGAAGCGCCAGGCGCCTACCGTGCGTACGTCGACGGTCTCGACTTCCGAACGCAGCGTGCGCGTATCGAGGGCCAGCGCCGTGCCCGGTTGCAGGATCACGGGGTCGCTCGACCAGCTTTGTGGCGTGCGGGGTGGCGTAACGGCGACGCGGCCCTCGACGAGCGTCACCACATGGCGCGGCATTTCGGCGTAGGTTTGCACGTTGAAGCGCGTGCCCAGCACCTGAGTGCGTAGCTCGCCGGCTTCGACGATAAAGGGGTGGGCGGGGTCGTGCGAGACTTCGAAAAACGCTTCGCCGTCGAGGCGCACCAAACGCTCTCCATTGCCAAAATCGCTGGGGAACGAGATGCGGCTGTCGGCGTTGAGGTAGATGCGCGACCCGTCGGCCAAAGTCAGCATCGAGGTTTGCCCGAGCGGATTCTGGCGATGGACCCATTTGACCGGGGCGGCATCGCTGCCCCCCACGCCCTGCAGCAAATAAAAGGTAGCGATCAGGAGCAGACAGGCCGCGAGGCCGAGGGCGGCGAGCGGGGCGCCGGCGTAAGACCAGCGACGATGAGTGCGGCGAGGCTTGCTAGGGGCTAGCCGCTCTTGCGCAAAGCGCGCGTAAGCTTCGTCGGCATCGAAGGTGGGAGCGGCCTCAAGGCTTTCTTCCGTCAATCCGTTCCAGGCCGCTTCCAGGCCGGTAAAATACGCCTGTTTGGCCGGGTCGCGCAGTGCTTCCACCAAGTGGCGACGGTCCTCGCTCGACGCTTCTCCTGAGAGGTAGCGCAAGCACAGGGCCGTAAACTCGTCATGTTCTCTACCATTTTCCATCGGCGTATTTTGGGAGAGGTCGACAACTTGCCGGGCGATCTACCAACGGCTCCGTGTTACATTTGCGTGGCGATGTGACAATTCGACGGCTAAAGCGATTGCGATTGACCGGAGCATACCCGTCTCGCTGATCATAGAGCCGAAACAAGGCCTGCTTGCCCTTGCCTGCAAGCCGTTGGGCCTGTGCGGGAGCCTCAGGGCTTTCGCTGCCCTTTTTCCTCACGAACCCCCCATTTCCCCTCCTATGAAGGAAGCTTTGGAGAAACGGAACCACGCTCAGCAGACGCTGACGGACGAAGTTTTGGTCGAGCTGCTCGCCTCCGGTAATGAAGAAGCGCTCCGGGCCATCTTTACCCGCTATTACCAACCGCTGGCCCGATTTGCCTACACGATCGTGCAGCGGCGCGATTTGGCGGAAGAAGCCGTCGCCAACGTCTTCCAAACCTTGTGGACGCGCCGCAAGCTGCTCTCGATCCAGAAGACGCTCAAGACCTACCTCTTCACCGCCGTGAAGAACCAGTCGATCGACCTCGTGCGGTTCTGCCGGCGTGAGCCGGTGACATCGCTCGACCATGTGAACCACGAAACGCTGCCGGCGGAGCACGAGCTACCCGGGGCGGGCGTTTACCAGGAGCTCGACCAGGAAATCCAGGCCTTGCTGGAGGCCATGCCTGTGCAGCGCCGCCTCGTGTTCCGCCTCAACCGCTTCGAAGGCATGCGCTACCGCGAAATCGCCCGCGTGATGGGCATTTCCGAGCGCACGGTGCAAAACCATATGGTGCTCGCGATGAAACAGATCGCCCCCGAGCTGCCCCGTCTGCGCGAGATCTTGAGCTGAAGCGCAGGCACTACGTTACGACCAGTTGTTGCCGTAATGTAACCCGCCCCCTTGGTAGATTGCATCACTCAGTGACGTCCTTGGAGTGCTAACCACACTCATGCAAGGACTGTTTGTGAACATAGATTTTTGTCATCAAAGGCGCTCCAGTTTTTCGGCTCGAGGCCGCTGCGGCGCGTGGCTCTGGACGACCCTTCGTAGCGCTGTTGTAGGCCTCCTGCTGCTGCCGCCGATCCTGCAGGCGGAGACGTTTGCCTACCAGCAGGATCAGGCGCTGGTGGAGGCTACGGTGCGCTTTGAAAACGCGGAAATTTCGCTGCGGGAGTTCCTGGCCGCGTGCGAAGGGCAGACGCGCTACAAGTTTGCCTACAAGACGGGCGAAGTACCGCTCGACGCTCGACTGCAGCTGCCGGTAGGGCGCCCTCTGAGCCTCGCCGAGTTGTTCTGGCAGGCGTCGGAGCAGGCGGGTGTCGTTTTCCAGCGCATGAATGGACAGATTGTGATGCGCCCGCTCACCCCGGAAGACGTCGTGCGTCGGCCCGAGCAGAATGCCGCTGCGGCCCAGGACGTGCCCGCAGAACCGGCGCTGGAGACCTTCCGCCTCGACAGTTTTGCGGTTGAGAACGAATACGACGAAGACGTCGGCGCACTGGAGCTGCGCATGCAAGACGTGAAGTTCCAGAACCTGATGTCTTCCGAAGACATTTCGCGCTACGCCGCCAGCGATATGAGCGAGGCGATTGCGCGGGTAGCAGGGGTCAACGTGATCGAAGGCCGCTTTGCGGTTATCCGCGGCCTGTCCGAGCGCTACAGCGCCACGCTGGTCAACGGCGTGCCTGTGCCCAGCGCCGACCCGGAAAAGCAGGGGGTGCACCTCGATCTGTTTTCGTCGGACATCGTGAGCCGCCTGGAGGTCTCGAAGACCTTTTCCCCAGAGGCCCCCAGCAACGCCGCCGGTGGCTTCATCAATATCATCACCACGGAGATTCCCGACCAGCCCTTCGGCTCCATCAGCTTCGGCACCCGCTTCAACGATCGTGCCCAGCGCGATTACGTGACCTACACCAACCCCGGTCGCAGTGACTCCTGGGCGATGGGCACAAAAGACCGCGCAATGGATGTCTTCCGGCCCAATGTGGCGGGTTTCCTGGAGCTCGATAGAGAAATTATCTGGGACAGCGAGGGATATGAGATCGTGTTGCCGGAAGGAATCGATCTGGTGGCGCAACACGAGAGCCCACCGCCCGGGCTCAGCTTCCTTGCCAGTGGAGGAGGCGGCTTCGATCTCCTGGGAAGGCGCGCCCGAGCAATGGTCACCATCGGCTACGACAGCTCTTACAAGACGACCGACGGCAGCTACCAGACGAGAAATTACGTGCCAGGCTTCAGACGTGATAGCGAGGGAGACTCCTACTTCGAGACCTGGTATGGCACGATGACCCCTCACGGCCCGCGCTATGACGTCACTCAATCCAAAGCGAGCGTGGATCTCACTGCTCTGGGAGCCGTCCAGCTGGACTTGGATGCGAAGGCCAATCACCGCCTGACACTCAACCTGTTCCATAGTCAGGCGGGTGAGGACAGCGTCGCAAAATACGAGAACGGCCGCTTTGAATACGAGAACGAAGAGCGATCCCATGACGAACACGGTTGGGATGGCCTGTTTCGCACCTTGGTCCTCGATGACATCGAACGTGGTATTTACAATGATTACTACTGGGATCTGCTCTATTATGAGGAGCGAAAGCTGACCAGCTTGCAACTCCTGGGAGACCACGCCATACCGGGCTGGGGATCGCGCCCATTAGAGATTTCCTGGACACTCAGCCGTAGCAAGACTCAGACGGATGAGCCGGATGCACGGTCGGCCGAATACATTTTCGATCCTTCGGTGAATAAATTCCGTGTTTTCCAGAACGTTGACCAAAATAGCAACAACTACCGCAGTTGGCGCTTTACGGACGAAGAGCAGGATTTCGCCCGCATCCAAGTGGACGGGGAATGGGAGCTTTCTCCGGCGTTTTCGGCAACGGTGCTGGCGGGTGTTTCGAGTGATGAATCCGAGCGCGCGGTCTTGACAGGGCGTTCGCTTTTCCGGGCTGGTAACACTGCAGACGACCCCGAAGACCTTTATCTACCGAGTGCCGGTGCGAGCTACCGGCCATCTTCCAGTAATTATGACGCAGATGCGGATGCCTCCCGCGACCTGAAAGCAGGATTTGGGCAGATTGTATTTACCTGGAAAGAAAAGGTAGATCTAATTCTTGGCTTTCGTGCGGAGAAGATCCAGATGGCCAGCGACACGCGCTATCCGGAGGATAGAATTCGCACGGTGGAGGGGCTTTTCGTGGATGATAGCGGATCTGGACTCGCCCAACTTTTCGACTTCGGCCCGGGGGAGGATGGAACCTACGTTGCAGGATCAATCGATCGAACGTTTCTCCTGCCCTCAGTTGGAGCGGCATTTCGTCCGTGGCAAGGCTGGGCGATTCGGTTGCAGTATAACGAGACCGTCGCGCGACCTTCCTTTCGTGAATATACCGGCTACTTCGCCTTTGTTCCAGACGAACTCGAAATCACGCTTGGTAACGCCCAACTCGAGACCTCAGACGTCCGAAGCACCGATTTCCGGATCGAATACGTCGATCAGGTGACGGGCGATCTGGTGGCTACAAGCTTCTTTTATAAAGAAGTCGACCGGCCAATTGAACGGGTCCAGCTCTCTGCAGGTGCCTATGACAACGTGCACACTTGGATCAATAATCCCAACACGGCATACTTGCGGGGCGTAGAGATCGAATTCCGGAAGCAGCTGAATTTTTTGCGTGTCGATTTTCTAAACGACTTCAGTCTGGGAGGAAATTATACCTATATTGATGCGGTGGTGGGGGTTCCACAATCGATCCTGGATATCGCTACCTCTAACCGGGGGAATTGGTACCGCAATGCTCCTTCAAATATTCGGCCTCCAAGCGATGCACCGTTTCAGGGCCCACGGACCGAGAGGCGCCTTTACGACCAGCCGGAGTGGATTGCGAATGTGGACGTGACCTACGATAATAAATCGACTGGCACCCGCGTGACCATTGCTTACAACGCGATCAGTAATGTCCTCAGCGTGGAGGGGCCCGTTACTGGAGGGGTCCATGGTGAGTATGATGACAGCTTCTATGAACTCGATTTTGCCATCCGTCAGCGGCTCCGGGAAACACTGCACCTGAGCTTTAGCGTCAAGAACCTGACCGACAGCGAGCGCAAGTTGACTTACGACCCTTATATGACGATACGAGACTATCATAAACGCACCTACCGAGTGGGGCGCGACTATTCCATCTCGCTGACCTACGAGTTTTAGCCAAAACCTCAGAATAAGATGGGTTGGTAGAAGGGCGATCTCAGATAGAGATCGCCTTTTTTTACGGACGGTCAGAAAGATCTTTGAAATTGTCATAATTGAAGCACAAAAGAAGTTTCCCATGTCCTGCTGATTCTGTAGTGTCCATATGGCAAAGGTTTGTGTATTAATCCGCTGGTTTTGCCTAAACGTCACAGGCTGTAATGGTAGATGTTGGGGCGGTTTGTCGACTCATGAGTGTTCGTATCAAGGTCTATAACGATCAAGTGCGGACGAATCCTAGAAACGTTGTAATTAAATATAACGCAGCAACTACCGACACCTATGAAATACACCTCCTGCCTCCTCGCCCTCGCGGCGGTTTCCTCTCTCGCCACTTCGGCTTCCGCTTACACCATCGTGAGCGGCGATATCACCAGCAACACTACCTGGAACTCCTCTGGCGCCCCCTACATCCTTGAAGGGCCCATCTATGTGAAGAATGGCGCTACCCTGACGATTCAGGCTGGCACGATCGTGCGTGGCCAACCCCGCACCGGCTCCACCGCTCCCGGGTCGCTGCTCGTGACGAAGACGGGCCGCATCAACGCCCAAGGTAATTCGACCAACCCGGTCATTTTCACCACCGCGGCTGTCGACGTGAACAACGACAGCGTTGCTGATGGTAGCCTTGGCAACTACACCCGCTTCAACCCCAGCATCCACAACCAGGCCAGCGACTTCCTCGACCAGGATCCGCTGAACAGCCCGCTCGCTCCGCTCGACGGCAACGGCAACGGTAACGTCAGCCTCTGGGGCGGTCTCGTGGTGCTCGGTAGCGCTCCGACCAACCTCGGCACCGGCACGGGTGCCGGCGGTGACATCCTGGCCGGTATCGGCAACATCGAGGGCATTGCCCCGCAAACGGCCGACACCGAGTTCGGCGGTTTCGACCCCAACGACGACTCCGGCATCCTGCGCTACATCTCGATCCGCCACGGCGGTGACGAGCTGGATGTGGCCAACGAGCTCAACGGCCTCACTCTCGCGGGCGTTGGCGCGGGCACGACGGTCGAGTTTATCGACATCTACAGCACCTTCGATGACGGTCTGGAAATCTTCGGCGGCACCGTCAACATCAAGAATATCTCCGTGGTGTTTGCAGGGGACGACCAGTTCGACTTCGACCAAGGCTACACGGGCAAAGCTCAGTTTCTCTTTGCGGTGATGCCCTACTTTACCGAGACGGACGGCGACCCCTTCGGCTCCGCCAGTGGCGACAAGGCCGGCGAGTGGGACGGTGAGGACAGCTCCGAGCGCGGCGGCGATGTGACGATCAATGCCGACGGTCGCCCGGTGCCCTTCTCCTATCCCTTCGTCTACAACATGACGGTGGTCGGCTCCGATCTGCCTGCTAGCTCCGCCGCTACGCAAACCACGACCGACAAGGGCCGCATCCAGATGCGCAACGGCTTCAACGGCTGGCTCGTGAATTCCATTACCGTGAACACCGGTAGCTCCGTGGCACTGGAAGTGGCCAATTCCGGCCTCTCGCCCTTCACCTCGGCGGACAACGCCACCGCCGGCACCCTCGGTGTGGGCTGCTTCACCATGAGCGATGTCACGGCCCCCAGTGGCGCCGCCTTGACCGCTCTCGCCAATGGCGGCAGCACCTTCACCAACCCGGCCAGCTTCTCGCTGACGGGCGAAGACCAGAACTACAACGGCTCGGCTACGCTCAACCCGCGCCCGACCGGCAACCTGCCGGCCTACTTCAACCCCTCTTGCTCCGAGCTGGGTGGCGGCTTCTTCACCGACGTCAGCTATCGCGGTGCTTTCGCCCCCTCCGGCGCTCTCTGGACGACTGGCTGGACGGCGGCCAACAAGCGCGGCTTCCTCGCGAACTAAGCGCCAAGAGGGGCTTTGCGCCCCTTTCGCCTCAGGATCTTCATCAGGCGCGGCTCGCTGCAAAGCGGGCCGCTTTCTCTTATTTATAAGTGAAGGCGGTTTCACGCATTCGTCACAATCTGCGTTGGTAGAATCTGAGCGCGGGTTTCGACCGAAAGAAGACGACACAAGCACATGGTGCTGTAGCTCAAGCGCGATGGTTTGGCCACTTGTCTCAAGTTCTGCTCATTGATCACTCCCTCAGTTATCAGCTCATGAAAAACCACAAACTTATCAGCCTCCTGCTGTTGCTTTCGGGCTCGTCGACGGCTGCTGTTTCTGCCCAGATGCTCGTCGCCGGTTGGGATTTTTCCCAGTATGCCGCCTACAGCCTAGTCGGGGAAAATTATGACTTTACCGACAATATGTACGGTAACTTCAGCAGCCTCGACCGCACAGGTAACTACTCTGGCATCACGGGGCCCGATGAATACCACTACGGCACGTTTTACTACGGCGGCCAATTCGGCTCCAGCGTCATGCTGCAGGCCAGCGAGGCGTTCACGCGCAGCATCACCGATAACGGCAGCCTCACCTCCAACGACGGCGGCGCGAACAGCGAATACTACCAAGTCGGCTTCGGTAACAGTCAGAAGGTAACCTTCCTGACCGAAGAGGGCCAAGACTTCGTCAACGATTACCGACTGGCCTTCGATGCCGCCATGGCGGGCCAAAGCTTTGTCTTTGAGGCCAATGTGGGCGAAGGCAACCTGGGTGAGGACTGGAGCTTTTCCTTCGCTGGGATGAGCAGCGGGGGCAACAGCGCGATCGCTTGGGAATACTCGCTCGATGGCACCAGCTACCTGGGAACGGGCGTCACGAGTAACCTCACCGCTCTGGATACCAGCTTTACCGTGGACCTCAGCGAGGTCGACGAACTCGACGGCGTGGAGCAGATTTTCATCCGCGGCACTCTCAGCAACTACGGCGCGGGCATCATTCCATACCTGGATAATGCTTCGATTTCCGTGGGGTCGATTTCTGCGGTGCCCGGAATTCCGGAGCCCTCCACTTACGCCGCCTTCGCGGGTCTGCTCGCGGGAGGCCTAGCTTTGCTGCGCCGTCGTCAACGCAGCGCTTAATCCTTGTTCAAGTCAGTTAGTGAGACATCTCACAGGTTCGTGATAGAGAATCGATAGTAACAACCGAGGCCAGATCCAAGGCTGAGAGAGAAGAGAGCCCAAAGGCACTTGCCGTTGGTTGAATCAGTATAGTACCTGTTCGATGTGAGAGAGCGTAGTCGACTGTGACTGCGCTCTCTCTTTTTGTTCGTTATAGCTTGTTTCAAATTTACTAAAGCGTAACCGACGGCGTTGGTAGAAATGGTCCCCGGTTACGACCAGTCTTTATCCTGCCCGCTCCAGATACCTTCTCGCTACTACTACTGGGCAGGCCTCAAACCGACTACACCATGAAATCTCTCCAACACCTTCGTACGTTGCTCTGCTGTGCCGCCGCAGCCTGCACACCTCTCGCCCAAGCGGAAGAAACCCTCGTCGCCGGTTGGGACTTCTCCCAATACGCTGCCTATTCGCTGATCGGCCTCGATTACACGTTTACCGATCACCTGTGGGCCAATTTCAGCGGCCTCGACCAGAGCGGCAACTCCATCGCCTTCAGCGGGCCAGACGAATACCACTACGGCACCTTCTATTACGGCGGCCAGTTTGGCTCCGACGCCCTCGTCGACAGCAGCGATATTTTTCGCGGCATCACCACCAGCGGCGACCTGAGCGCCAACAGCGAAGCGGCCATCCACCCGCAATGGGGCGCGGGATTCAACGACACCAGCAAGACCAGCTTTTTGCTCGAAGAAGGCCAAGGCTTCGTCAACAGCATCATGCTCGACTTTGCGCCCGACATGGCGGGCCAGAAGATCGTCTTCCAGGCCAACGTCGGTGCAGGGCGCGAAGGCTACGGCTGGGCGCTGAGCTACGCGGGCAAGCTTTCCCTGTTTGGCGCCACCACCATCTCCTGGGAATACTCGGCCGACGGGGTCAATTACACCAACACCGGCATCGTCCACACGCTGACGCCGGAGGCTGCCAGCTACAGCCTCGACGCCGCCGCGTTGGCCGGGCTCGAGGGCGCGGGTGCGGTCTATTTCCGCGCCACGCTGGGTGCCTTCGGCGATGTGACCGATTCGCCCCAGATGGACAATGTGGCCATCCGCGCCAACGTCCTCCCTGCCGATCCCTTCGACGGCAAGCAACTCTACGCGAACTTCTACACCTCCCCGTGGTTCGGCCTCTACTGGCGCTCGCCCGAGAGCCCCGAGTGGTATTACACCCTCGCCGGCTGGGTCCGCCCCGAGCCCGATGCCGATGGGGTGGGTGTGTGGCTCTGGGCTCACGACGGTCGACAGGACGAATGGCGCTGGTTCTACACCGAGCCCGGCGTCTTCCCCTGGCTCTGGGATGAGGCCAACGGCAAGTGGGTCCTCGCGCCCGTCCTCCTGCTCACGAGCTTGTAAGCAGGGCCCCAGCTCTCCTGATCGTCCGCGACCGCCTCCCCTCGGGCGGTCGCGTATTCTTTGTCCAATGTTTTGCACGTTTGTAACACGTGCGATTGGTAGATTCCCGCCAGTGGCGCGTCTACCCTCTGTAAATAGGCCGGTCCGCCCCCCAAAAGGCGGCCACGCTGCTCTCTCACGAACAGAAGATCCAAGACCCAGATGAAATCAATCACGCGCACTTGCCTTTGGCTCCTCTTGCCGAGCGCCGCTCCCATGCTGTCTGCCCAGCAGATTCTGGTGGCGGGCTGGGATTTTTCCCAATACGCCGCCTACAGCCTCGTCGGCGCAGACTACACGTTCACCGATAACATGTATGCCGACTTCAGTGGCCTCGACACCACGGGCCTCTACTCCGGGATAACCGGCCCCGAGGAAACCAGCTATGGAATGTTTTACTACGGGGGGCAATTCGGCTCCAGCATCATGCTCGATGCAAACGACCCCATGGAGCGAGGCATCACGCATTTCGAGGATCTTGTTTCCAACGACGAAGGGGCCAACAGTGAATACTACGAGGTCGGCTTCAGCAACAGCCAGAAGGTCACCTTTTTGACCGAGGAAGGGCAGGATTTCGTCAACAACTATTCCCTCGCCTTCGACCCGGGGATGAGCGACCAGAGCTTCGTCTTCGAAGCCCACGTTGGCGACGGACAAGTCGCCCATAGCTGGACGCTCGCCTTTGCCGGCAAGATGCAGGCCAGCGGCACCTACGACATCGCCTGGGAGTATTCGGCCGACGGCAGCAGCTATGAAAGCACGGGCGTCACCACCACGCTCACCGATCTCGACACCAGATACGAGGTCGATCTTTCCAGCCATGAGCCCCTGAACGGCGTCAACCGGATCTTCATCCGCGGCACGCTCACAGGAGCGATCGTCGAGGCCAACTCCCCCTTGCTCGACAACGTGTCGATCCACGCGACCCTCGGAGGCGGGCAGGGTCCCGTCGACCCCTTTGGCGGTAGCCAAGCAGGAGACGCCGGCTGGTATTATTCCGACTGGTTCGAATGGTATTGGCCCACCGGCGACTGGTATTTCAGCGCCCTCCAAGGCTGGGTCTGGCCGGAAACTCCCGGCGATACCGGCTTCTGGCTCTGGATCCACGACACCGGCAACGGCAGCGGCGGCTGGTTCTTCGCCACCCCCGAATTCTACCCCTACCTCTACGATAGCACTCAAAGCGCCTGGATCTGGCGCGGCTAACCCCAAGGGCCCCCGCTTAATATACCCGTAGCTCCCCACGCGGGTGGGGAATACTTGGGCCTCCTTCTGGGCGTAGTCGCAATGCTCGGTCCATCCCCACGCGGGTGGGGAATACAGCGTCAGGGCGTGGTTGGTAGGCGTAGGGCACGGTCCATCCCCACGCGGGTGGGGAATACAGGCTCAGGCTGAGGGAGAGTGTAAGCCCATGCGGTCCATCCCCACGCGGGTGGGGAATACTCCAGCCAGTGCTTATCCACGGCTCACCTCGCCGGTCCATCCCCACGCGGGTGGGGAATACGTGCCACGCTTGCCGAGGCGACTGGCCTGTCGCGGTCCATCCCCACGCGGGTGGGGAATACCGTAGGCTTTGCCGCCTGCATCAGCGTGGGCGCGGTCCATCCCCACGTGGGTGGGGAATACCGACCACACACGATTCGATCATCATGAGCCGACGGTCCATCCCCACGTGGGTGGGGAATACGCTGAATGAACGCCTGCCCGTTACCCTCCAACCGGTCCATCCCCACGTGGGTGGGGAATACAAAACGTGATGATGGTTTGAAAGTTGGCCGAGCGGTCCATCCCCACGTGGGTGGGGAATACGAGCAGATCACCGATGATGCCCTGTGTGACATCGGTCCATCCCCACGTGGGTGGGGAATACCGCCTGCTTGGCGAGCGCCGCGTCGATGTCGGCGGTCCATCCCCACGTGGGTGGGGAATACAGAAATTCGCCATGCGTTTATCGAGGCTCATGCGGTCCATCCCCACGTGGGTGGGGAATACTCGTTTGAGAAAATTTGAGCGGTTCAGGAGGCCGGTCCATCCCCACGTGGGTGGGGAATACCTCACCGGAGAGGGTGACGTGGCCGTAAACGCCGGTCCATCCCCACGTGGGTGGGGAATACCAGCAGATGCTCCGCGTGGCCGAGCGCTACGCCGGTCCATCCCCACGTGGGTGGGGAATACACGGAAGGCGGCTGGCTGACGGTCAGCGAAGCCGGTCCATCCCCACGTGGGTGGGGAATACAGCCAGATCGGGTCGTCCTTCAGCGCGATCATCGGTCCATCCCCACGTGGGTGGGGAATACTGTGGACGATCACGCGTCTGCTGTCAACTGCCCGGTCCATCCCCACGTGGGTGGGGAATACCCACACTGAGCAAACGTGAATTTCCATCCCCACGGTCCATCCCCACGCGGGTGGGGAATACCACATCGCGCAGGAGCGGCCCCACTGTGACGGCGGTCCATCCCCACGCGGGTGGGGAATACTGCGCGGCCTTGGCGGGCCATCTCCGCCTTTTCGGTCCATCCCCACGCGGGTGGGGAATACCTCCACCTCACCTCGACTCGCAGCTATCCTGGCGGTCCATCCCCACGCGGGTGGGGAATACCTCCTGCTGCCACGTTTCCCAGGCGGCGCGGCCGGTCCATCCCCACGCGGGTGGGGAATACATGTCGCGGAGCCAGTGGATTTTGCCGGTCAGCGGTCCATCCCCACGCGGGTGGGGAATACTCTCGTTAAATCAAAGGCTTACGAAAGTGAAAAGGTCAAAATTCACGGTTTTGGTAGGGTAGGAGGGCGTAGGTCTTGCAGGCGGTAATAGATGTCGCGGCAGGCGAGGGCGTCCTGGAGGGGGTCGTGGTGGCCGGCAATTTCGCGCCCCATCAGGCCGGCGTAGAGCAGGCGCAGGGGGATGCGTCCGCTCAGGCCGGTTTGTTTGCGGACTTCGCGGGATTTGGACGCGAGGTGCAAGGTGCAGACCAGCTTCAGGTGCGCGGGCGGGAAACGCGTGTGATCGGCGCGGCGCAGGCGTTCGCTCGCCAGCACGTTGAGGTCGAACCGCAGGTTGTGGCCGATGATCTGCGTGGCTGGGGCGAGGTCGGCTTCCAGTCGCTCCAGCGCTGCGGCAATCGGGATGCCTTCGGCCTCCAGCTGGTGTTGAGCGAGCCCCGTCAGCAGTTGGATGTTGCCCGGCACCTTGAAGCCATCGGGTCGGATCAGCAGCCGTTGTTGCGAGCGGATGTTTCGCTCGGCATCGACCAGCAGCCACGCCACGGCGATGACGCGCGGCCATTGCAGGAAGTTCTGGCGCGTCACGACGGGGGTGGACGCGAGGCCCGTGGTTTCAGTATCGAGGAAGAGGTCCACTGTTAGTTATGCCTTGGCTTCCGGGATCAGTTGCAGGCCCGAGAGCTCGATCTCTTCCCGCCCGGTGCTGCCTTGCGGCCCGAAGCGCTCGATCACGTAGCCCTGGCTGTTGGGGTGCGAGCTGATGCTGAGGAAGCCGAACTCCGGCGGTGCGTTGCGCAGGATAAACTCGATCACCTTCTGGTGGGTCCGCACGTTGAGCGTGCCGACGAAGACGTTGGGGCGTGGTTCGATGAACCACCGCTTCAGGTGCCCCCGGATGGCGGGAGGCACGTCGTTGGCGACCAGCACCGTCATGCCTCGGCGCGGGGTTGCAGCGGGTGCATTTCAGGTGCCGGGGCATCGTCGAGCCCGGCAAAGAGGGCCTTGAGATCGTCCGGGCAGCGGCGCAGCATACGGGTGTCTTCGACGCGCTGCTTGAAGAGTTTGCGCACCAGCGTGCCATCGTCCTGAGGGTTCACGGCGATGGCCTCAAAGGCGGCGGGCCAAGCGGTCTCGTGCTTGTAGAGGTCGGCCGCGTCGTAGACAAAAGGCAGCGTCCCGGCCTGATGCACAAAGCCGAGCTGCGGGATGAAGCCCATCGAGCACACGACGGAGGCGATGAGCGCGTAGTGAGAAGCCGTGGCGGCAGAGAGGGCGCGGTTGATGTTGTCGGCCAGGTTCCAGTTGGAGGGGTTGTAGTTTCGCCCCTTCCAGGTGACGCCGTACTGCTCGCCCAACTGGCTGTAGATCTCCTTGACCCGCTTGCCCTCCATCCCGCGGAGCTGCTTGATGGACACGCCTTCGGTGGGCACGTGGGGGAAACGGTGGCGAAACATGCGCCGGGCCACCTCGTTGCGGTCGTGGGTCGAGGCCCAGGCGGCGGCATGCACCCGGGCCATCGAATTGTCGTGATTGGGCGTGACGCCAAAGGCGTAGAAGCGCAGGCCCTCTTCGCCCATCCAGAAGATCGGGCAATTACACTGCGCCGCCGCCTTGATCGCCGCATGCGTGACCGTCGTGCCCGGCCCGAGGATGACCGCCGAGACGGTCGCGACCGGGATCGGGCAGACCAGCCCGTCGCTCCCCAGCCACTTGATGGCCGAGTCGTCGACTTCGAGGCGACCCCACTCCAGGTAGAGTGGGGTCCAGCGGTCGCGGGCGGGCGCGAGGGTATCGAGCGGAGGACGTTCGAAGAGGGCCATGGTTTTACCTCTGGGTGCGCCGGACGGGCCGCCCGACAAACGCGCGCTGGCCAAACGAGAGCGGCTGGTCGTTCCAATACCAGACTCCGCTTTGCGCGGCGTCCTCACCGGAAGGTTCTTCGATCCCGTCCTGCAGCGCCAGTGCGGGCGTGTCACTCGCTTGGCGGCGCTCATTGACCGTCCGCAGCAGGCGGTCGAGGGCTTCGGTGCGCGAAGCCTCCGCCACGCAATAGAGCGGCGCCGAGGGCAAGCAGCACTTGCGCCCCAGCCACACGCCCCACACCGGGTCTGCCAACGCCCGGCCGACCGCTTCGAGCTGGTCCGCCGCCCCTTCGAGCACCACGGCAAAACGCGCGTCGAGCAGGTAGGTGCGGTTGGTCAACACGGCGTTGCTGATCGCTCCACCCGAGGCCTTGCGGGGGATCAGCAGCTTTTGCCACGGGTCCGTTCGGTCATAGCCGGCCCCAACTGTGTGGTAGTCGACGAGGCGCTGCATGCCGTAATCGGCCTGAGCCCCGAGCAGGTAGGCGGCCATGCGGAGCGCGCCCAGGCGAACCAAGGCGGCGGCCTCGTCGGCGCTTCCCTTGTCCAGCCCCATGGCCGCGGCGATCAGGCCCAGGAGCGCGCTTTTGGTCGGGAACCGCTCGGTGTCGCGATGTTGAAAGCGCGAGGATACGCCCCAGGCCTGCAAAGGCCCGTCGAGGTAGATGGCGAGGGCAGCCTCAGACATACTTCACGAGGGTATCGAGCATGGCGGGCATGCCCAGTTCAGTCAGCCAAAGCTCCTCGCGGTATTCCACGCCCCAGAGCTTTTTCAGATTTGCGAGCTCGGTTTTCATCAGCTCTTTGGATGCCTCACTGTAGCCACTATCGTTTGCGCGCACCGGCTTCTCAAAGGCGTTGACCAGCTGGACGGGGTGGCCGCGCTCCTTGACCGTCGCAAGCACCTCGAAGGGGCGGGTGGAGGCATTCATGGAGTTTTTGCGCGCTCCGGGCACCGCCACCAGCACCGCCTCGATGAATGCCCGGAGGATGGCGGCACGCTCTTCCTTGGGCAGCTCGCCGAGGTGGGAATGCGCGGCCAGCAAGTCGAGGTTGATCGCGACGAAGCGGTAGTAGGTCGAGGCGTTGAACTCCAGCGTGCCGATCATGCCCGCGCCGGCGTCTTCCGTATCCACCTTGCCATCGTCGACGGCGGAAAAGTAGTCGATATCGTTGATGCTCTTGTGCGTGGAAAGGGCGTGCGAGACCATCGCCGCACCCTCGATGTTCAAGGTGGTATCATTGGCCACCATGCGTCCAAACAAAGCGATGTCGGCGGCGTCCGTGCGGGTGGCTTTCTTGATCGCCTTCTTGGGATCTTCACCGCCGGCCACCGCCTGTGCGATCTGGTTGACCTCGCCGGGCGAGAGATAGACGGCGGTCGTCACCTGTGCCGGGTTCTTGCTGTCCGTCTTCGAGAAGAGCAGGCAAAGCTCGTCGGCCTTCTTTTCCGCCTCTTCGGCGGGCAGCCCCGCATCCAGCAGGGCGTTGTGGAAAGGCTTTTTGATCAGGCGCGAGCGCACGCCTTGGAAGCGGGGCGAAAGCTCCCGGGCTTCGAGCCGGGCCGCGCGTTTGAGGCATTGGCTGGAGATGCGGGCGCGTTGCACCCCTCCGAAGAGGGCGGACTTGGGCGAACCGACGTCGTCCCGGTTCAGGCAGGAGACGGGGAAAGACTGCAGGATGTGAAGCTCAATGTGTTTCATGGTACGAAAGGATATGTGGGTGAAATGAAAGAATTCAGGCGGTAGGGACGAGGCAGAGCATGCCGAAGCCGAAGGCCTTGGCCGGGCCGATCCCTTGACGGGCAGCCTGCAAGAATGCCTCGGGCTGGCGGACCTGGAGCGTGCCGCGAAACTCGACGGCGGCGTGGAGCCCGGCGGCCCCTTTCTTCAGGAAGATCTGACGCGGGCGGGGCAGCGTCTGGAGCGTGCGGGAATCGACTTCGAAGCCGTGCTGCGAGCCTTTGCGCTCAAGCCACGCCAGCAGTTCTTCGCGGGAGTTGATCGCGGCGCGGCGGCTGTTCTTCAACGGCTCGCCATTGGCGCGCGCCCGCTTCTTCACCGTCGGATTGGCAACGAGCGAAAACCGGTAGCTGGAGCGTTGGAAAAACGCGTCCGGTACCTCCTTGCAGGCCCAACCATTTTCGGGGCACCAGCTAGGCCGCGTCGGCTGCACCGGGGCGAGCAGCAGCAGGCGAAAGCCGCCGTCGATCTCGTCCACGCGGGTCAGGAAGTCGCGCGCCTCTCCATCGCGCCCCGGGAAGGCTTTCCAGGCCTTCTGGTGCCACGCGTAGGAGTCGAGAATCCCTTGCTTATAGGCCAGCTCGTAGTCGATTTCGATCTTGGCGAGGTAGTTCATGCTCGGGGTGCTCATGATTGGTTACCGTCTTCCTCCTTGGGAGCCTGCCAGAAATCGCGAGCCCAGCTCAGCTTCACCTGCTCGGCGCGCTGAAACCGCCAGTCCGTCAGATCGCGGGCAAGCTTCTCGTAATTCAGTGGGCTGCCCTCGACTCGAGAGAGCCGGGTGGCGAGGCGGTGGAGTTGATCGGCGACATCTTCGAGATCGCCGTCGGAACAGGCTAACAGACGTTGGAAGTGTCGTTCGCCCGCTTCGTAGCCAGCGGCCCCCGCCCGCCCACCGGCGATTTTCAAGGCTGCCTGGCCGATGCTCAGGCCCTTGGCGCTGTGCTGGGGGTGTTGCGCGAAAACTGCGGCCACGATCATGTCGCTTTGGCGATTCAGGATCCCGAGGCGTCCAAAGTGCGGATAGGCGTAGTGGCGCAGGGTGGGGCTCCAGTAGCGCCGCAGCTCGGCGATGGCGCCCCGATCTCTTTTGAGTTCTTCTAAACGATTTACGAACGTTTGGGTATGAGTAGGTGAAGTGTCGGTGCTCATGCGGCATCCTTTTTGGACGGTTGCTTCTTGGCCGGGCGAAAGCGGTTGAGGCTCTCCATATGGGCCTTCATCTGGCGCGGGGTTTTGGCCGGGCAGGTTCGCTGAAAAGCGGCACGGGCTTGGCTATAGGCGACGGCTCGCCATTCGCCCAACAGCCGCTCGGTGTCTGCCTTGTCTTCACTGGCCACGGCATCGAGCAGGAGCTGGAGATGGCCCTCTAAAGCCGTCCAGTAGTAGCTCTGGGCCTGTGCGATGGGTGGGGAATCGTTCTTGAACGCCTCCCAGTAGTTTTTGACCGCCGCCCACAGCTTTTTGGAGCAAGCCTCAGCCTCCTCCATCCCCTTCTGGTAGAGCGTGTTACCTTCGGGCGTAAAGAGGGCGCGGGGCACCGTGCGGGTCGATTCGACGGTGTTGATGATCTTGGCCTTCAGGTCGGTCACGAGCGCGCCTGTCCACAGTTGAGTGCGCTTGAGCACATGCTCCCAGTGCACCTGCAGCGTGAGGGGTGCGTGGCTTTGGCCCGCCTGGACCACCGTGATCTCGTGCAGGTCGCGCCACAGCGCCCTTTCCAGGCGTGCAGAGAGTAATCGGCGCTCGGCCTTTTTGGGGACTGGCACCACGGTGGCCGACGGCTCGCGAATCTCCTCGTAGGTGGGGTATTGCAGGCTGTTTTTCTCCAGCCAAAAGCCGGTGCCGTCGTCCTTGAGCCACAGGTTGCGGTGTCGCGGCACCAGTCGGCCCAGATAAGACTGGGTCGCCATCGCCTTGCCCGCAGCCGTCTTGTCGTCAAGTTCCCACAACGGCTGGCCCAGCCCCTCCTGCGGACAGGCGATCTGAATCGAATCCAGATCCAGACAGGCCAACACGATGGTTTCGAGCAGGTTTTTGCCCACGAAGTAGGTGTGGACCATATTGCTGTCGACGCACGGCCCTTTGCCTTTATAGCCAGCCCCGTACAACGGATAGAAGTTCTGGAAACTCAGCAGCGCGAGGGCAAGGTCGGCAGGGGCAAAGGCGCGGGCATTGGCGTCGTCGCCTGCCTGATCGAAGAGGGTTGCGTTGTTGCCGCTCGCGAGAGCCGGGAAGAGCTTGCTGGCGGGCACGCTTTCTTTCGATGTGGCCACCTTGCGCTGCAGGAAGCGCGGCCCCGGCCCAAACAGCTCGAAGTGGCGATAGATTTCGGGCTGTTCCAGATAGACCAGGACATTGCCGACCAGACTTTCGCGCAAGGCCTCCCAGTCGGCCTCCGATTCGTCTTCCGGTGGGGGATTGGCTCGCTGGGTGAGACAAACGAGAAGGCGCATCAGCGAAACCCTCTCGGGGGGGCTGCAATCGAGGTTCTCAATCGCCTCCGACTGCAGAAAAGCCTCTTTGAGGCTGACACGTGTGCTCCGTCCATCGAGCCAGCGGACGGGGATCCACGCATCGGTGATTAGGTTGAATTGATTCACGTTACAAATATTGGGGCTCAAAACCAGGCAGGCTCTTCCGTGTCGTAGGCGGTGGGGCCTGCCTGCTCTTTTTTGAAGTAGTGCAGCCCAAGCTCGGGCGAGTAGGAAAAGTCGTGCTGCAGCGCTTCCGCCGCGCCGACCACCTCGCAATCGAGGCTGTCGCGGGGGCAAAGAGCGAGGAAGGCACCGTCGATGTGCAGCCCCAGCCAAGGCAGCCCCGAGGCCGGTTTCGCGCCTTTGAGCAAATATCGCCGCACACGGACGGCGTTGCGGTGGAGCGCTTTTGCCAGCTCGAAATCGAAGCGGCGGCCATGCTCGACCCTATGCTCCGAACCATCGAGCAATACCACCTGCGTCTGGCCCGCCGGGAGCGATTTGACGCTGCGGGCGAGCACCAGTAGGGCCGCGTCGTCCTTGCCCCAACGCGTGCGGCTCTCGTCGTCCTTCACGTCTCCACTGAAGCGCTGTTGACCACCGGCCACGTTTCTCTGCTTTTGCCGGGCCTCACGGTATTCCTCAAGGAACGCCTTCGCCGCCGCGGGCAGGGTGTCGGGCTCCAGAGCCGACGCTTCCAGCCATTCCCGAATGTCCGACGGCAGCTGGATCTGATTCCGCGCCTGGCAGATCCGCTGAGCCTGATACAGCGACCACGGAGGGTAGATGTAGGCCGAAGGGCCAAGGGCCTTGAGCGCCTCATCGAGACTTGCCTCCCACGGCACCGTTGGCTGCAGCACGACCGCCCGTGCCGTTTCGAACCCGACCGGGCGGTCTCTGCGGTGGCGATGAAGGCGCCCCAGCCGCTGAATGATGAGGTCGATCGGTGCCAGATCCGTAAACAACAGGTCGGCGTCGATATCCAGCGATTGCTCGAGCACCTGCGTGCCCACGAGGATGCAGCCGCGCGGACGTTTCTCCGCCGATGGGCCCAGCTTGTCGGTCCACCGCTCTTCGTTGGTTTCGCGCGCAAACTGCGGGAAGCGGCTGTGCAGCAGTCCGCATTCGGTGCCCTCGCGGCAGCCGTTCTTGGCCAGGCGATAGGTCTCCTGAGCCAGTGCGACCGTGTTGCGGATGATCAGCACACACGCACCTTGGTCGGCAGCCTCCACGGCATCACGCAGCCAGTCTTCCGTTGCCGGATCGGCCTGTTCAAGCACCACGGCCAACTGGCGGGGGCTCGCACCAGCCACCGGGATGGAGGTGGCCTTCGTTTCGCCAGAGCGCACGCGCGTGATCAGCGGATAGCTGTCGACGGGCGATTCCTCTTTCGCTCCAGCCGCCTGGACCAGCTCGGCCCGACGCTGGCGCGTGAGCGTGGCCGACAGGATCACAACGGTGCACCCGCATTGCAGCAGCTCCGACACCGCGAAATCGAGCAGCACGCTGGTGTAGGGGTCGTAGGAGTGGACTTCGTCGATCACGATCACCTTGCCGCTGAGGGCGAAGAAACGCAGGGCAGCGAACTTCACCGGTATGGCGGCGAGCAAGGCTTGATCGACCGTGCCCACACCAAACGGGTGCAGCAGGTTTTTGCGGTTGTCCGAAAACCACTGGTGGGCGCTGAGCGTATTGTCGTCGTCCTGGGGCTGCACCACCGTGCTGCGGCGTTCGGAAAGCCAGGCCGAGCCGTGGATGAGCGCCACGACCGAAGGCTCCGCCACCACCCGTTGCAGGAAGCGCTCGACCCGCTCCTGAATGCGGTTGCTCGTCAACTGGGTGGGCAGCGCAAAATAGAGCCCCCGCTCTTCGCCCTCGCTCCAACGGGCATAGGCGAGGGCCAGCGCCGCCTCGGTTTTGCCTTCGCCCATCGGGGCTTCGACGATGTAGAGCCCGGGTGCATCCACCGACTCCAGCAGTGTTTGCTGAAGGGGACGCGGCTGAAACGGTTGCCGAACGGGGTCAGGCGAAAAGAGTTCGGCAAATGACTGCCCGGCCTTCACGCCCCGCCGAGCCCAACCCAAGTCCGCCAGCGCCCGTTGGGCGCGCTCGACCGCCACCTCGCGGGTCAAGGCCTCCGGTTCGTTGAGCGGGAACCATTCCGGGCTCGAACCAATCCAGTCCGCCAGGATCATGAAGCCGGTAAACCAGTGGACGCGGGGTGCCTTTGGCTTGATCGCCTCAGTCGGTAACGCCCCAAAATGTGCAACCAATTCGCGGATCAGTTGCTCCCGATGCGTCACAAAAACCTCTTGTCCGCTGGGGGCCTCCTCATATGGTCGTAGCTTTACGATCAGGTATTTGCCATGGTGCCCGCCCACCGCCAGCAGCCACGCTGGCGCTTTGCCTTCTCGGCTGTAGTGGCTGAACAAGGCATCGAAGCCCGTGAGACTATGGTTGTCCTGATAGGCCGCTGCTACTGTTTTGCAAAGGCCGCCATAAGTGCGTGCCCACGCAGGGCTCTTGAGCTGGAAGCCCGGAGATATCTTGCCCACATCGTGGCAAGCTACCAAGCTCACCGCACCGTCCGGCAGTTGCGCCCGGAGCCCGGGCGGCAGCCCTTCCCTCAAAGCCTGCGCCACCGCTCCCACATTCAGGCAATGATCCCTCACCGAGAGGGCGGGTTGCCCCGTTTCATCCGTCTTCGCCCAGAACTCGTGGAGACTAATGTCTTTCATGTCGGAGGTGTGGGCATAATGGCTCATTTGCGGCACGGTGTCTATCTAAAACTTGCGCAGATAGGTATAGTTTAAGGTGAGGGTGATTGTGGCATGGTCGAGGCTTGCGCAACGATGTGACTAACGCAGCTGTTTACGATCGTCCAACAGTTCGTTGAAATCTCGGCCGTAGCGCTCCAATTGAGCGCCTCAGGAACTCGCCGCCAAGGTGGGCTTCAACCGTCTTTCTCTTGTGGGCTTTCGTCTTTAACCAAGCCTCGTGTCTTCTTGTCTGCTGAATTATAGGATTCTAGCAATATGGGACAAGGTTTGTGATGTTGTCAGGAGCATGAAGATGTAAGGCTTCCTGTATGTCGTTTTATCATTTCTAATGATTTCAATTTCTTAAAATTTCTATTTAGGCTGAAATCCTTATGGATTGTCGCGTAATTAGAGTGATATTCTGGGGTGATTTTCCAGATTTTTATTTGAGTCTTGTAATCTAGGTATTGTTATCGATAGCAGGATCAGGAATTTGCACATATTAGTGTATTTAATTTATTGCAAGCAGCTTACGTAGATTGTGTTTTGCGAAATCGGACGGTCAGATGCAGAAATGATTTTTCAATCTAGAATGTGGATACTAAGATGTGGCTACCTCGTGAGGCTTTTATGATCAACCCCTGGTCTGGTGTCGGATATGAGTGATACCAGAATCGCATTCGGAGGTCTCAAGTCCCGTGAGGTGATGCTAAATGTTTAACCCCAGATCGTCATTGCCGAAATCGGCAGCCGCTTGAGTGTGGGCTTGGCGGTCTGGAATCTAAACCCTACTCCTACAAACTAAACCCTATGTTGTCATCCATGTTTGGCCGCACACCCCGGCGGCGTCTCGCTACTGCTATGTCTTATTTCACACTTCTGCCCATGATGTGGGCGCAGGGGCAACAGGCCTCTGAAGAAGAAGTGTTCGACCTTTCCCCTTTTGAAGTCACCACCGGCGAAAACGATGTCGGCTATTATGCATCCAGCACCTTGGCCGGCACGCGGATGAACTCACGGATCGCGGATCTGGCATCGTCGATCTCGGTCGTGACGCCACAGCAACTGCAGGATACGGCCTCCGTCGACCTCAACGATGTATTCCTCTATGAAGCCGGCGTAGAGGGCACCCACACCTACACCGCCTACGAAATCGACCGCTCCGGCGGCGTGACTCAGACTGCTCAACAGAGCCCACAGGATGCCAACCGGATGCGAGGGCTGTCGGCACCTGAGCGCGGGGTGAATTACTTTATCAGCCTCAGGTCAATTCCGGTCGACGCTTACAACGTTGAGCGTCTCACCATCAATCGCGGCCCGAATTCGGTGCTTTATGGCCTCGGGAGCCCGTCTGGCCTCGTCAACGTCAGTACCATGCGCGCTTACGTGAATGCGGAGGCAAAGGGCGAGGTCTCGTTGCGGGTAGGGTCGTTCGACGACTTTCGGGCGAGCTTCAACTACGGCACGCCGATTATCGAAGACAAGCTGGCGATCCGCGTCGCGGGGGTCTACCACGACAAAGGGTTCCAGCAGGATCCAACCGAGGACACCACGCGCCGATACTTCGTCACCGGCACCTACAAGCCCTTCGAAGGCACGACGATTCGCGCCTCGTATGAGAACCTCAACAACGAATACCAGCGCGCGACCGTCGTCACGCCTCAGGACTATGTGACGCCCTGGCGTGAGGCAGGCAGCCCCACCTTCAACCCATCTACGATGATGGTGTCGCTCAACGGGCAGCAGATCCCACTTTCGTCGGCCTCCGTCGATGCAGTCCTGGCTGCGTCCAACAATGGGCTGATCCCGCAGGCCAACGCGACCCGCCCGACCTTCCTCGTCGACAACGGTGCCTATTACAGCGTCAATGGCAACCCGCAGCAGCCCATCCGGATGCAGCAGCGGCTGGCGGTAAAGAACATCGCCGAGTCGAAGATGGAGGTCGAGCAGATGCTGGTTTCCAATACCTACGAATACGAGTCGCCGCTCTTCATTTCGCCGGGGATCAGCGACCAATCGATCTACGACTGGGAAGAAGTGAACCTCCTCTCTGGCAACCTGGGCGAAGATGACGCCGAGATGTACGAATTGACACTCGAGCAGCAGATCCTCGACAACCTGTTCGTGGAGGTGGCCGCCCGCCGCGAAGATTTTTCCCGCCGCACCTCCACCTCGCTCAATGGACGCGCTTCCAGCCTGTTTGTGGATGTCAACGAGACCTTGCTCGATGGCACGCCCAACCCCTATTTCCTCAAGCCTTACGTCGAAATTTGGGAACCCGACCTCAACGACCGTTTTGAGATCAACGATACAATCCGCGGGACCGTTGCCTATAACATAGACTTCACCAAAAACGAGGGGTGGTCGAAGTGGCTGGGGCGTCACAACCTGATGGGCCTCGGCCAATACCGCAGCATCGAGACGGAGTCCTATCGCTGGCGCGAGGCCATCACGTCCTACCACGACTGGATCAGTAGCCCCAATAGCAACAAGCACGGCGGCGGCAACGTGCAAAAATCGTTCAACCGGATCTTCTACGTGGGGAACGACGCGCAGGTGCAGTACGGCACCGGGCCGGTCTTTACGTTCTCCAGCCCCGCCACGCCCGGCAACGAGTACCCCAGTGGGGTCATCGGTCAGCAATACGTCTCCACCGTGCGCCACTTCGCCCCCATGCTCGACGCGAACAACCAGCTGGTCCGCGACGGAGACCCCACCTATCCGGTGGCGGGTGGGCGGCCGATGGGGGAGTGGGTCTACGAAAACACGATGGGAGGCCTGCTGCTGCACGGGGCAAACCGTGAAGAGCTCGAGCTCGAATCCTACGCCGGGGCGTTGCAAAGCTACTTCTGGAAAGACCGTATCATTACCACTATGGGCTGGCGCCACGACACGCAGACGAGCCGTCGCTCCCTCAGCCCCGTAATCAACGATTACGGTTATCGCAGCGGCATCGACTACGCCTTGAACACCTGGGACGACCGTTACTTCAGCGAGGTTTCCGGCACCACCAAAACCATGGGCGTCGTGGTGCGTCCGGTCGACTGGCTGAGCTTCCACTACAACAAGTCCGACAACTTCGAGCCCGAAGAAGAGGCGGTCGACCTCTACCTGCAGTCCTTACCCATGCCGACAGGGGAAGGAGAAGACTACGGCTTTTCGCTCTTCCTGCTGGAGGAAAAGCTGATCGTGAAGGTCAACTGGTTTGAAGCAACCAGAGAGAACGCCCGCTCTGGCGGCGACACCACCACGATCACCAGCCGGGCCAAGCGCGTGGAAAATGAAGGCGACTGGGGCATCGTCGACCGGATCACGGCAGACATCGAGTGGGAGAATCAACTCGCTCCAGGCACCCTGGACGCGTGGGACGAGACGAGCGAGGCGACGCAGCCCTACATCGACGAGATTGCCGAACGCTCCGGGCTCTCCGTCGACTACCTGCACAACCGTCGAGGCTTTAACGACACCAGCACGATCGAAGCGGAAGGCATTGAATTCTCGGTCGACTACAACCCCACCCGCAACTGGAATATCAAGTTCACCGCGACGAAGCAGAAGTCGGTCGAGTCCGAAGTCGCTCCCTCGACGCAACGCTGGCTCTTTGGAGACGGGAGCCTCGACGATCCTGAGCCCGGCAGCCGCCTCTACATCTGGCAAAACGCCCAGGTAAGGAACGAGGACAACACCGCCACGGTAAACTGGTGGACGCACCAGTGGCCCAACATGGCCCAGACGCTCGGCTCCACGCCGGAAGAATGGTATACCGGCGTAGTGGAAGCGCCGCTGCGCCTGCTGACCGCCACGCAAGGCACCTCACGCCCTCAAATCCGCGAATGGCGTTGGTCGCTGCTGACCAACTACCGCTTTATCGACGGCCCGCTGGATGGCGTTGGCATCGGTGGGTCGGTTCGTTGGGAAGACAAGGCCTCGATCGGCTACTACGGGCTCGAAAACCCCGATACGGGCATCATCGACCGCTACGACCCCAGCCGCCCGATCTGGGACGACGATAACTACTACTTCGACTTCTGGGCCTCCTACTCGCGCCCGATCTTCAACGACCGCTTCGGCTTCAAGATCCAGCTCAACGTGCGGGATGCCTTTGAAGACGGCGGCCTGAAGGTCATTCGTGCCAACCCCGACGGTTCACCCTCCGTCTATCGCATCCAGCAGCCCCGGACGTTCTTCCTCACCACCACCCTCAGCTTCTAAGGCTGGTCTCCTCGAGGCGCGCCCGCAGCTTTCTACCCGGCTGCGGGCGCCTTTTGCCTCCGCTACTTTACCGAATACCCCGACCCATGCTAAATCCCCTCCGACTACCTCTTGTGGCGTGCGTGCTTGCCGCCCTTTCGTTCACTTCAGCTTGGGCCGAGCCCCAGCAGCTGCCGCCCGACCATACCGACTTCTGGGGCATCGACCCAACCCAGATCTGCGGCGAGCAGACCGAGCGCTATACCGACCTCAGCCCTTACTTTGAAATGCCGGACCTTGAAGTCCCGGCCATTCCCAACCGCACCTTCAACATCCGCGACTACGGTGCAAAAGCCGGCGGCGAGACGAAAGTCACCCAGGCGATTGCCGATGCCGTCCAAGCCGCTTCCAAAGCTGGCGGCGGGCGCGTGGTGATCCCCGAAGGCCGCTGGCTGACCGGCCCGATCCACTTGCGAAGCAACATCGAGCTGCACGTGGAAAAGGGCGCGACCGTGCTCTTCAGCACCGATCTGGAGGACTACCTGCCGGTCGTCTTCTCGCGCTGGGAAGGCATGGAACTTTACAACTACAGCCCGCCCATCTACGTCAACGGCGCGACTAATGTTGCCGTGACCGGAGACGGCGTTTTCGACGGCCAGGGCAAGATGTGGTGGGACTGGCGCCGCCCCCTGCAGCCCAAAGCCGTGGCGCAGCTTTACCAGATGGTGCTCGACGGCGTGCCGCCCAACGAACGCATCTTTGGCGACAACATTCCCGGCCTGCGCCCCAACTTCATCCAGTTCATCGGCTGCCGTAACGTGTTGATCGAGAACGTTACCTTTATCAACGGCCCCATGTGGACGATTCACCCCGTCTATACGACCAACCTCATCGTAAGAGGCGTAAAGGTTGTGACCGAAGGGCCCAACAACGACGGCATCAACCCCGATTCATCGCAGAACATCCTGATCGAAGACTGCTACTTTTCGACCGGCGACGACTGCGTGGTGCTCAAGGCCGGGCTGAATGAAGACGGTTGGCGGGTGGGACGCCCGACCCAGAACGTTGTCATTCGGCGCATTTACGCCAATGCCGGCCACGGCGGCGTGGTCGTCGGCAGCGAAATGTCGGGCAGTGTCCGCAACGTGTATGCCCACGACAGCTACTTCCTCGGCACCGACCGTGGCATCCGCGTCAAGTCGATGCGTGGGCGGGGTGGGGTGGTCGAAAACTTCTGGGTCGAGCGCATCAAGATGAAAGACATCGGGCGCGAAGCCATCCGCCTCAACGAGTTCTACGGTGCCAGCACCGTCAAGCCGCTGACCCAGGTGCCGCCGCACTTCCGCAACTTCACCCTGCGCGACATCGAGTGCGATGGGGCCAACCACGCTGTCTTGATCGACGGTCTGCCCGAGCGCCCGGTTTCCGACATCAAGCTGGAGAACGTCCACATCCGGGCTAAACGCGGCTTCTCCGCGACCGACGCCGAAGGTATCACCGCCCGCAACGTCGTGATCGAACCGCAGGAAGGGCCGGCATTTTATCTCAAGAATACGCGAGAAGTCGAAATCGTGGAAACGCGCCAGCCCAACGCCGAGACTCCCCTCCTGCAAGTCGAGGGCGAGCAGAGTGGCGGCATCGTCCTCAAGGGCGCCCAGTTGCAATCGCCACCGGAAAAAGCGGTCGCGGTTGGTCCCGAAGTGCCTGCCAAAGCCGTCCAGTTCACCCCTGCAAAATAGCCAATCCCCATGACATCCCAACTCCTTTTACCCTCTGCGCTTTGCCTGGCGCTTCACCTGATTGCCGCTCCTGCCTGGGCGAAGATCGACCGCGAGGCCCTTGTTACGCGCCACAATCCACACATTACCGTCGTCGATCCCGAAGCGGCCGCCTCCGTCGGTAATGGCGACTTTGCCTTCACTGCCGACGTCACCGGGCTGCAGAGCCTGCCCGGCATCTACTACCGCGAGGGCCTGCCGCTGGAGACGCTCTCGACCTGGGCCTGGCACGCCTTTCCCAATACCGAAAACCTCGCGCTGGAAGATTCCTACCAAGCCTACCCCTTCTACGGGCGCGAGATCGACTACCCGGCGCGTCAACGCTCGCCCGCTGGTAACTACTACCGCCAGAATCCGCACCCCGTGCCGCTGGGCCAGATCGGCTTTCTCCTCGACGGTGAGCCGCTTCGCGAGCACGACCTCGAAGACATCGATCAACATCTCGACCTTTGGACGGGCTTGCTGCACAGCACCTACCTGCTCGATGGGGAGCCGGTTGAGGTCGTCACCGCCGCTGGCTCGGATGCGGCAACCCTGGGCGTTGCGGTGGAGTCCCCGCTATTGGTGGAAGGGCGGCTCAGTATCTCGTTTCGTTTCCCGCTCAGCTACGATACCAACATCAAGAACAAGTCGCCGCTGATCTTCGACCAGCCCGAAGCACATCAGACAAAGCTGCTGCCAGGCCGCAAGGGCACGGGCGACTACCTCTTGCAGCGCGACACGCTCGGCACACGCTACTATGTGGCGATCCGCGCGGATGGGCAGGGCGAGCTGCGCGAGGCGGGGCCCCACCAGTTCGTTTTCGCGCCGCAGGGGGGCGATCGCCTGCGCCTCGGCGTCCAGTTTTCGCCGGAGCGGCCCAGCCAGCCCCAGCGTGCCGGGGCAATCCTGGAAGATAGCGAAAAAGGCTGGAAAGACTACTGGACCGACGGCGGGGTAGTGCAGCTCAACAAGTCTTCCGACCCCCGTGCGATCGAGCTGGAGCGCCGCATCATCCTCTCGCAATACCTCATGCGCGTGAACTACGCGGGCAGCTTCCCACCGGCGGAAGGCGGCCTCACGCACATCACCTGGTTCGGCAAGCACAACTCGGAGATGTATTTCTGGCACAGCGCCCACTGGTATGAATGGGGCCGCACCCGCTACCTCGCCAAAAGCCTCGAATGGTACCGCAAGATCCTTCCCGCCGGGATGGAAGTGGCGCGGCGGCAAGGCTTCAAAGGCGTGCGCTGGCCCAAGATGTCGGGCATCGACGGGCGACCGAGCCCGGGCGGGATCAACCCCTTTATCATCTGGAACCAGCCCAACCCGATTTACCTCTGCGAGCTGGTCTACCGCGACGACCCCAAGCCGGAGACGCTGGAATATTACCGCGACATCGTCTTCGCCTCGGCCGATTTCCTCGCCAGCTATGCGCAAAAAGACCCCGAGACGGGCTACTACAACCTCGGCCCGCCCATCAAGGCGGTGAGCGAGAGCACCCACGAGAACGATACGCGCAATCCCACCTTTGAGCTCAACTACTGGCACTTTGCGCTGAAGCTGGCGCAGGAGTGGCGCGAACGCATGGGCCTGGAGCGCGACCCCCAGTGGCAGGAAGTGCTGGAAGGCCTCGCCCCTCTCGCTACTTACGAAGGCAAATACCTGGAGATCGAGACCTTTGACGGCATCTACACCGATGGCCGCCCCGACCCCAATTCAATGATTCTCGCCTTCGGTTACATGCCCCAGACCGACAAGCTCGACCCCGAGATCATGCGTGCCACATTCAAGGCCGTGACCGAAAGCTCGCCCAACAATCTGGGCCGCTGGGTCAGCTGGTCGATGGGAGCATCGGCACTCACCTGCACCCGCCTGGAGATGCCGCAGGTGGCGGTGGCGATCCTGACCAACACGGCTCCGGAAGCCCGCTTTATGCCTACCGGACATGTGAGGCGCCCCAAGGAGCCAGACGGTGTGGTCGCCTTCCTGCCGGTCAACGCCTCGCTGCTCAATGCCGTCGGGCTCATGGCAGCTGGCTGGGAGAATGCACCCGATCGCGAGGCCCCCGGCTTCCCGGACGATGGCACCTGGGTGGTTGAAGTCGAAGACATGAACGAGATGCCGTAATGCGTTTTACTCTTCATTTCCTGCTTCCCGCGCTCATGGCCGCTACCGCCTTGTCCGCTGCGGTAGTGCCTGGCAGCCGCAGTCTGCGCCCCAACCTGGAGGGGCAGTTGGCTCAGCCTCTGCGTTACACGCCAGAGGGGCACGACTTCGTCATCACCAACGGCGAGGAATTCTTCAACCGCCCACTCTACGGCGGCAATACCGGCTTCCGCGTCGATGCGGGGGACCGGCCCGAGTTCGTGCTCTACCTGCCCGGGCGTGGCGGCAATCTCCGCCTGGCCCTGCGCCAAGGCAACAAAGCGGCTTGGTTGCACGAGCTGGCCACGATCGAGGCGCGCTACCGCCCAGGCTCGATGGTCTATGAAATCCGCGATCCACACTGGCTCGGGCCCAAAGGTCGACTGGAGCTAACTGCCGTGGCTGCGCGCGATTTCGAGGGCCTGCTGCTGCAAGTTGCGGTGCACGACGTCCCCGCCTCCCTGGAGCTGGCCTGGGCCTATGGCGGCGTCAATGGACAACGTGGCGTGCGCGATGGCGACATCGGGACCGAAAAGGTACCGATCAGCCAATGGTTCCAGCTGCAGCCCGAGTTTGCCGCCGGCAACCGCTATTCGCTGGATGAGGCTGCCTTCATGCTGGAGGCCAAGCCGGGCGCGCTGGCAGGCGCATTTCCCGCCGGCGCACAACTCCACCTCGCCCCCGCAGAAGCCTGGAACGACTTGGGCGCGCTGCTGCAGGAGCGCCAGGTTACGCCTGATCGGCCCGTTTTGATGGGGCAAGTGAGGCTCTTGGCAGGCCAGCCGTTCTACCTCGGCCTCCAGCGTCTCCCGAGCAAAGGCGAGGCGCCTGGGGAACTGCAGGATTACCTCGACGTGCGCACCCCTTCCGCCGACGATGCCGTGCAGGAGTCTCCCGCCGATTTCAGAGTCACGCCAGGCAACCTTGCGGCCGCCTTTGCGCGGGCCGAACGGCAACGTGCCGAGCTGGCGAGCCAGATCCGGATCGAGACGCCCGACCCCTACCTCAACGCTGCCGTGGCCGCCCTCAACGTGGCGGCGGATGCCGTCTGGGACGAGCCGCAAGGGGCCGTCATGCACGGGGCGATTGCCTGGCGCTCAAAGCTGCTCGGTTGGCGCGGCCCCTATGCGATGGATGCGTTGGGCTGGCACGACCGGGCCCGTCGCCACCTCGCCTATTGGCCTACGCGGCAAAACCTCGAACCGATCCCCGACCAGCTCGCCCCGCCGGAGGAGGCAACCAATCTCGCCCGCAGCCGCACGGCCTTGCACAGCCAGGGCAACATGGCCAACTCCCACTACGACATGAATCTCGTCTACATCGACGCCCTTTTTCGGCACCTGATGTGGACGGGCGACCTGGAATTTGCGGAGGAAGTCTGGCCCACGGTCGAGCGCCACCTCGCATGGGAGCGCCGCATGTTTCGCCGTGAGTATGGCCCCGACAAGCTCCCGCTCTACGAAGCCTACGCCGCCATTTGGGCCAGCGACGATCTCCAGTATCACGGTGGCGGCGTCGCCTACACCAGCGCTTACAATTACTGGCACAACATCATGGCGGCCCGGGTGGCGGAGAAGCTGGGCCGCGACGCAACGCCCTATGCGCAGGAGGCAGAGCTGATTGCGCGGGCGATGCGGGAAGTCCTCTGGATGCCCGAGCTCGGCATGTTCGCCGAATACAAGGACTTGCTGGGGCGGCAGCTGCTGCACCGCGAGCCGGGCCTCTGGTCGTTTTATCACCTGATGGACGCCGAGCTGCCGACCGACGAGGAAGCCCTCGCCATGACACGCTGGATCGATGCCCACATCCCCCACCTGCCGGTCTATGGGCCCGGTGTCCCCGATGAGCCGCTGCACGTGCTTTCGAGCACCAGCTGGATGCCTTACACGTGGTCGGTCAACAATGTGGTCATGGGCGAGAACGTCCACACGGCCCTTGGTTACTGGCAGGCAGGCCGAGCAGAGGAGGCCTACCGCATCACGCGCAGCGCGATTCTGGCCAGTATGTTCATGGGCATCTGCCCCGGCAATGTCGGTTCGATGAATTACCTCGACGTCTACCGGCGGGAGTCGCAGCGCGATTTTGCCGACGGTTCGGGGGTGCTTTCGCGGACGCTGGTCGAAGGGCTCTTCGGCCTGCAACCGGATTTGCTGGGGGGCAAGCTTAACTTCGCGCCTGGCCTCCCGCTTCGCTGGGATCATGCGACCCTTGACCACCCGAGTGTCGCGGTCGACTTCCAGCGCAAGGATGGAACGGACCGTTACACGGTGACCAGCCGTCTCGCTCAACCCACCACGCTGCACGGCAAAATTGTCGCGCGCTCGACGGAGGCTCAAGTGCGGGTCAATGGCCGCAAAGTTGCCAGTAAGGTGGAGGGTGAACTGCCGATCTCCAGGTTGACCTTTGAGGCTCCCGCCGCCGACCGCTGGGAAATCGAAATCGAGTGGCGCGCGTCGGCCATCGCGCCGATCGAGGTTGCCCACGCCTGGCCGCTTGACGATTCGCCCGAGGTTCCCGGCGTTTCAGGCATCGACTGGCGCGAGCCACTCCCGCGCGGTCGTCAACTGGAGCCGGTTAAGCTAACGCCGAGCTTCAACGATTCCGTGACCGGGATTTTCGCGCCGGGTAAGTACCGCTCGCCTCGATCGCCCTACGTGTCGCTGGCGATCCCCGCTCAAGGCATCGGAGCCTGGGCTGGGCACGTCAATGCCATGGCCGAGATCGACGATTCCGGGCTGCGCGCCTTGGGTGGCCGTCTCGAAATGCCCAACGGTGTCTGGTTTTCGACGCCTGCGGCTCCGGAGGCTCAGAACATCGCCTTTGCCTCGCAGTGGGACAACTACCCGAACGAGCTGACGGTGCCGCTCGAAGGTCGCGCTCACCGCATCCACCTGCTCATGGCGGGCTCGACCAACCACATGCAGAGCCGACTCGAAAACGGCACTGTGGTCGTCCGCTACACCGACGGAAGCGAAGCCCGCTTACCGCTGGTCAACCCGAGCAACTGGTGGCCGATCGAGCAGGATTACTTCATCGACGACTACCAATTCCGCCGCCCCGGGCCCTTGCCGCCACGCGTGGACCTGAAGACGGGTCAGGTGCGCCTGCTTGAGCCTGAGAGCTTCAAAGGGCAGGGCGGAGACGTGCCCGGCGGGGCCGCTACCGTGCTAACGCTGCCGCTCGACCCTGCGAAGGAGTTGCGGGAGCTTTACCTCGTCTCCCACGCCAACGAAGTCGTTATCGGCTTGATGGCCGCCACCCTCGAACGCCCCTGACACACGTCCTGATTTCAGGATGACGACCGGCCACCCCCCCGGCGCCGGTCGTCTCTTTTGACACCCAACACTCCCCCATACTCCTATGATTATCCCGAGAATCCCATCCTCTCGCGGCAGGCTTTGCCTTGCCTGCCTCTCAACCCTCGCCACCCTCCCGGCCGCACTTTCTGCGCTCCCGGCCTTCCCCGGGGCCGAAGGTTTCGGAGCCCAAGCCACCGGCGGGCGGGGCGGCTCCGTCTACACCGTCACCAACCTCAACGATTCCGGCCCCGGATCGTTCCGCGATGCCGTGAGCGCGCCCGACCGTACTGTCGTTTTCGCCGTTGGCGGCATCATCGAGATTTCGTCGCGCATCCCCGTCAGCCGCAACATCACGATTGCGGGCCAAACCGCCCCCGGGGAAGGCATCACCATCTACGGCAACGGCGTCTCCTTCTCCAATGCGAGTAATACCATCTGCCGCTTCATCCGCTTCCGGCAGGGCATCAACGGCGATAGCGGGACCGACGCGGTCGGCATTGCCTCCGGTAGCGACATGATCTTCGACCACGTGTCGGCCTCTTGGGGCCGTGATGAGACCTTTTCCGTTACGGGCTCAGCTGAAAACGTGACCCTGCAGGATTGTATCGTGGGCCAAGGCCTGTTGACTCACTCCGCTGGCGGCCTGATGGAGCCCGCCGGGCCGGTCAGTGTTTTCCGTTCGCTGTATGCCGACAACTGGATGCGTAACCCGAAGGTCAAAGGCACCCACGAGTTTACCAATAACGTCGTCTACAACTGGGGCTCGGGTGGCGCCTACATCTGCGGAGGCGAATCGGGCCGCGAAAGCTTCACCAACATCATCAACAATCTCTTTATCGCCGGCTTCGACACGGGCGGCACCCCGGCTTTTATTCGCGGCAACCTCAACTTCCACACCTACGCCGCCGGTAACTTTCAGGATGCCACGCCCGATGGCGCCCTCGACGCACTACCTGCTGCGCCCAGCGACTTCACCGAAGTGGTCTCAGAAGCCACTCCCTACGAATATCCGGGCGTGGCCCGCTTGCTCACGGCCCACGAGTCTCTCGAACACATCGCGCAGCACGCGGGCGCTTCCCTGCATCGCGACAGTGTAGACGCGCGCATGGTGGAAGAGACTTTGTCGTTTGGAACGCTCGGCCAACAGATCTTCGACGAGGACGACGTGGGCGGCGTAGGCACCGTCGCCGGTGGCTTGGCTCCGGTGGATACCGACGGAGATGGGATGCCCGACTGGTGGGAAATGGCCGCCGGTCTCGACCTGACGACGCCGGACCACAACGAAGATCCGGATGGAGACGGCTACACCAACCTCGAAGACTACCTCAATGCCATTGCCTACGCGGGCGTCCCAGGTGCCTGGATCACCGCGATCGCGGACGACACAGGGTCTTTTGCCGACGATGGCACCACGAGCGACAACACCCTGATGTTGAGCGGCACGGCGATACCCAATAGCCAAGTCACCCTCCGGCGACTCGGTGTGGGCGTGATCGGTACCTCGGTGGCCAACGCTGCGGGCGAGTGGACCTTCGACTATACGGGTACTGCGCTGGAGGATAACTATTACGTCTTTTTCGCCTCGGCTACGATTGAGGGCCAGGAGTCGACCCTTTCAAGCGGCTTCGTTGTCAAGGTCGATACGACACCGGCGGAGGCGCCCGTCATCTCCAGCCTCGTCGTCTCTCCAGAGACCGTTTTTCAGGGTTCGGCCGAGCCGGGAGCAACGGTGGAAGTGCGCGCGGTTGGGGGAAGTGTCGTGGCGACCGCGACCGCCGATGGGCGTGGCCTGTGGAGCGCGCCTTATACCGGCGCAGCTCTTTCGGCAGGGGTGCACGAGTTTCTGGCCAGCGCGACCGATTTGGCGGGCAACGCGGGGGCAGATTCGGCGGCCTTTGCCGTCGATACCAGCCTCGCAGCTCCTGTCTTTACATTGATCGAAAGTGATACCGGCATCTCGGACTCCGACCAATTGACGAGCGACAACACGCTGATCCTGCGAGGCACAGCTCCCGCCGGCAGCACCGTCGAGATCCGCCTTGAAGGCGAGCCTGGGCTGGTCGGCAGCGTGCCCGCCGATAGTAGCGGCGCCTGGATGCTCGACTTGACGAGTAGGGAGCTGGCGGAAGGCACTTACGCCTACCGCGCCACTGCCACAACGGGAGGCAGCGCCAGCCCGGCTTCGCCGCCCTTTACGGTCACGGTCGACCGGACCGGCCCTACGATCCCGTCGCTCGTGCGTTACCAACCCGCATCCTCCGCCACTTCGGCCAGCACACTCGTCTATCGGGTTACCTGGAGCGAAGCCGTGACCGGATTCGACGTGGACGACCTGGCACTTTCGCTGGAAGGCTCGGGCATGACCGGCACCATTGCCTCCGTCACGCCGATCAGCGACAGCGTTTACGACGTCACGGTGACTGGAGCCGGTGGCGACGGCCGCATTCGCCTTGATCGCGCCGAGAACTCCACCGTCTGGGATTTTGCCGGCAACCAGGCCAGCAGCCGAAGCTACACCGGGGGCCAGAGTTATGCGATGCGGCTGGTGGGCAGCGGCGTTTGGACACAGTCGCTCGAAGATGGCGAGTGGGGCGACCCCGCTAATTGGCAAGGCGGCACGGTGCCCGGGGGCGTGGGCACCACGGCCGATTTCGGTTCGCTGGAGCTGGCAGAAGACGTCACGGTGGTGCTCGACAGCCCGCGCACGGTAGGCCGCCTGCTCTTCAACGACGCAGATGTGGACACCGTGGCGAGCTGGACGTTGGCCAGCGAAAACGAAGAGACCGACGTGCTGACTCTTCAATCTCTCGGCACCCCCACGATTGAGGCTGGCTATCGCGGTGCCGAAGGCGATTCTGCCGCGACGGTGGCGGCGGCCAGCCTGCAAGCGCCCGCCCAGATCGCCGTGCCTTTGGCCGGAAATCAAGGGCTGACCAAAACCGGGGGCGGGACGGCGTGGTTTTACCAGCCTATCAACATTGAGGGAGACCTGACGATGCCGACCAGCAGCGGATATTTCCGACTTGGTGAAGGCAGCAGTTATGCCCCTGAAAATGTGACTATCGGCACCAGCGCCCAGTTACAAGTCGACGGCGGCGAACTGGAGGTTCCCAGCACCATCACGCTCGACAACGGCGGCCAATCCGGCGTGCAAGTCTATGCTGGCAGAGCCGACATCAACCTCATCACCACGAAGGGCAACCGCGACGGAGTGGTAAAGGTGGCGGGTGGGGTCGCCAATATTGGCGAGATCCGCCTGCAGCGCACCTCCAATTCCGAAACGGAGGCCAACACCTTCAGCCGCGCCGGTTTCTTTGTGCAGGGTGGGGTGGCCAACGTCGGCACTCTGACGATCCCCTCCGGCAATTCGTGGTCCGCTCTTTCGGTCGAAGGCGGCGAGTTGAACATCACTGGCCCGGCGATCCTCGCCAATCAGGTGACCTCTGGTCGTGGTGCGGTGGCGCGCGTCACCGGCGGCCGCTTCAACGTCGGCCACGCGGAAGGGCTTATCCTTTCGAAGCGTAACGGCTCGAACGCCAACAATGTCGTTAAGATCAACTTCAGCGGGGGCGTGAGCACCTTCCCGGCCTTGGTGTTGGGCTACGACGAAACGGTCGACGCTGGTAACGTGGAGGTAAGGCTCGACGGAGGCGCGGTCTATCTCGGCTCCGGCGGCCTGGCCAAAAACGGGACGAGCGGCATGACGACGTTGGTCGAGCTGTCGTCGGGCATGCTGGGCGCGACTGCAGATTGGGAGAGTGCGGTCGATCTCGATTTTCCGCCCGCAGGTTCGGTGCGCCTTACGGCAGGCGATGAAGAAGGCGCTCCCCATATGATCACGCTACACGGCATGCTGAGCGGCGAAGGCGCGATCGTCAAAGACGGGGCGGGAATCCTCCAACTGACCAGCGTCAGCCCCTACACCGGCACGATCAGCGTCGATGCGGGTGTGCTGCAGGTCACGGGAGCGCTTTCCGCCGGTAATGTGGTCGTGAATAGCGGAGGTAAGATCGCGGGCGACGGGAATATCGGCGGCACCCTCACACTGAAGGCTGCCAGCACCCTGCTCGTTCCATCTGGAGAGGGCTCCCCCCTTTCCGTGAGCCACTTGACGGGTGATGCGGGCCCGCATTTCATCGAGTTCGCTTCTCGGGAAGGCATGAGCCGAGGACAGGCTTATCCGGTCGTCCAGGCCGCTACGACCGATCTGCAGGCGGGCGACTTTTCGTTGGCCCCCTCGAACCAGCTGCGTGGAGAGCTGGTCTCCAACGAAAGCGGGCTGCAGTTGCAGGTTACCGGGGTGGGGCCGGGCGCGGCCTTCCAGCACTGGGCGTATCAGCAAGGCCTGTCGGAAGGGGAAGACGGCACTCATGACAACCCGGCGGGCGATGGCATCCCGAACCTGCTCAAGTTCGCCCTCGGGCTCGATCCTCACCAAGCCGGCGAGGTGGACCTTCAGTTGATGACGGTCACGGAAGGTGAAGCAACCTTCCCCGCGGTGCGTTTTGTCCGACGAAGCGACCTGGGCGATGTGGTGGCTTCCGTCCGCGTATCCACTGCTCCAGGCTTCCAGGAGGTTTTGGACGCCGTAGAAATTGCCGCCACGGATAACGGGGACGGGACGGAGACTGTGCTCGTCCGCTCCACGCAACCCCTCAGCGTCGAAGCTACGCAATTCTTGGATCTCCTGGTCACGATCCCGGCCGAGTAGGCGATCGCAGACCTTGTGAAACCACCCCGCCTTGCCTTGGCGCAGGGCGGGTTTTTTAATGAAACACCGCCAGCGTAATCAGGCCGGCTACGGTGCAGGTAAACATGAACGCGATGTAGAGGATCACCCCGTGCCGCAAAACCATCTCCAGCGGGCTGCAGTTCTCACGGTTGAAGCCCCGGGCAATGCCCCACTGGTAGGCGCTGAACAAGACGGGGAGCAGGGCCGCGAAAACGACGAGCTTGAAAAATACCGCTTCTTCCGGGAAGAACGCGACATTGACATACATTGCGGCGGTACTCAGAGCAGCACTGATGAAAAAATTCAACACTACTTCGCGTTGTCTTTGCAGGAGTAAGGAAGTCGTTTCCATGGCAGCTACGAAAAGAGATAGCAGCGCAAAGCCAACGTTTCAAGACCTGTATCTTGTTGGCGTTTGAGGTCTTTGCCTCTCTTTGGCTCTAGGGTAACGCCTGCCAGCCCTCGGCCTGCACTTCCCAGGTGCCATCTTGTGGGATGCCGGGGTGGGCCTCGTCGGCTCCATCCCAGCCGCCAAGCATGAGCGCCGCTGCGGCCAGAAACGATCCATTGGCGGGGAAATAGGCGGCAATGTCGTAACGTGGGTTGCCCGGCGCGCCTTCCCCGATGACGCGTTGCGGGCAAATGCCGTTGGGCAGATAGCCGTTATTGGGGCCTTCTCGCAGCAGGATTTCGACAGCATCATCCGGCCGGCCGAGCCGAGTGGCCGTCATCGCGATCATGGGGTAGTCCCAGCCCCAGATCTTCGTTTCCCAATCCCAATGTTGGAGCACGGCGTCCAGCGTTCGATCCATCGTGGCCGGGTCGACCGCATCGGTTTGGGGGAGCACTCCGAGCGCCATCAACATGCTGGGGTGGTCGTGACGGCTTTCGACATTGTCCCACGTGTCGGGCTGGGCCTCCATGGCCACGTATTTGCCATCCTTGGTGGGGAGCGAGGCTAGCTGCGCGATAATTTCGTCCCAGTGGGGATCGCGTTCCAGCCCCCGGCGTTCGCGCCACTGCTGGGCCACCCCCAAGCTCCAGCGCCACGCCGCCAGCTCGAAGGGCGGGTTTTGGCTGATGCGCTGGTCGTAGATCTCCTGGGCGATCCACAAGGGCGGCCCCAGCACATACTCCCCGCGCTCTGGATCGAGCCAAAGCATGGAGGCCAAGGCTTCCGCCGTTTCCTGCACGAGTTGGCCGTAGCGCTCCAAGGTCTCGGGGGTAGGCGCTTGGCGGTAAAGTAGTTCGCTCAGGTAGATGGGGTGGGGCTGGTTCCAGACGATCAACGGGTTCCCTCCCGGGCTTTCCCGCAGCTTCGGGCCCACCATCTTGGCCCAGCGGGCCCCGTCGAGCCGGCGCTCGCGGGCCAAGGCGCGCGCTTCCGGCAGCCGTGCGACGTACCAGTCGAGGTTGCGGCTCAACAGCTCCGGGTGGCCCCAAAGGGCAAAGTGGGCGGCATGCCACCAGATCATCTCGGTGTGGTGCTTGCCATACCAGGTGCTGCACGTCAGCCCGCTTTCCTGGGGAGGCACGTCTCCCGCCATCTGCACCGCCATCAGGTATTGCGACAGCACGATACGCCGCTCGAATTTAGCGGCCAAGGGGTTGGTGCTGCCCGAGAAGTCTGCGGCCGCCGACGTGCGCCAGAACTCCGGCCAGTGGCGCTCGACGCGCTCGAAGTCTACCGCGACATCCTCCAGCGGCTTGAGCCCCAGATGGATCGCCACTTCCAGCACGTTTTGCCCTGGCTCACCGTGGATTATGAACACATGAGGCTCCGCCGTTGCCTCCATCGTGCGGCTGGTGGAAACCGCATAAGTGAGGTCGTTGACTCGACGGAGGATCTGCCGACCGTTCTGCAGCGTTGAGGTATGTGCCTCCGGCTCCGACCAGTCGAACCCGGGCGTATTCTTGATGGCCGGATCGTAGCCGCGAGGGAAGGCAAACCGAATCCCGATCACGCCATTGCCCACCAAGGCCGATTCGAGCCGCAGCAGGATGGTATCCTCATCCGGCAAACAGGCGGTGGTCACGGTTACCGCTTCGCCCTCCAGGCGGTAGCGGCTGTGGATCGCTCCATGCCAGAGATCGAGCGTTTGGCGGACATCCTTGATGTCGTCGGGCGCGATAGGCTTGTCGCCGGCCCACGCCAGCCCGATTTGCCCCAGGGGCTGGACGCGTGGGTTCTTGCGCAGCCATTGGCCTGCAGGGCTGCCGCTCGCGGTGGGGTAGCCCTGCCATCGACCATCGGGCTGCTGATATTCCCGAAAGGCGTCCGACAATTGATAGCCTTCCGGATTTGCATCGCTTACCCACGCCCAGCGGGAGAGCGTTTCCGTCGGCACACCCTGGCGGTGGTAAGCTGCAGGGAAAGTCTGCAGCCCTGTGACATCGACCGTATAGGCGAAGTTGCCGTTGCCGACCGTCAGCGGCGCATCGTAATCGACCGCCGTCAGCTGCGGGTTATGGCGCGTCACCAAAGCTTCTCGGTCGATTGCGGCGGGCAAGGCCAGCGGGAGCAGGCACAGCGCCGAAATCAGGAATGCGGACAGGAGCCGAGCCGCCATGGGGTAGAGGGGAGGAGTATCGCGATTCATGAGCGGGGTATCCTCAAGATAACCACTCTCCCCACCAATGGGCAAGGAAGGGTGCGCGCACATTGTTGCCCCGCCCAAAGCGGGACATACAAAGGGCGATTCCGTAGTTACGAAATCGCCCTCAAGTGAGTTGCGGCCCAGTTGCAGGGCACTTAATACACAGCGTTTACTTGCCTAGTTGCCGCTGATGTCGAGGTTGTTGAGCGCCTTGAAGTTCTTTTGCTTGGGCCCGGAAACCTCTCCGTCGACAGTGTTGTCGGTCACGATGATGTTGGCGCCGGGTTTGGAGGGCATTTCGACCGAGATCGAAGCGTCCCAGCCGATCACGGCGTTGTCTTCCACCAGGCCGAAGAATTCGCCTTGCGGCTGGAGCGAGATGGCCGGCAGACCGCGCTTGGCCTCTTTGGCTTTCGTGATCTGGTCTTCGGCCCCTTCGCGCACGGGGGCATCTTCTTCGGTGAAGAGGAGGTAGGGCACGGAGGTTTGCTCGGCTTCCTGTTCGGCGGTGCTGGCGGCTGCCAATGCGGCCTGTTTGTGGATCGTGTTACCGCGAATAATGGCCTTCTCCACCTCGCCGCGCACGCTGATGGCCAGGTCGTCGAAGCCCAGACGCGAGACGAACTCGTTGTTCAACACGGAGACGCTGCCGGCGCCAAACTTGTCGACCCGCCCGTTGATGAACTTGTTGTCGCTGATGGTGATGTCGCGGCTGGCCTGGATCGTCAGCGGCGTAGACCGCCCGGAGAGCTCGTTGACGAAGAGGTTGCTGCTGATGTGCACCGTGCCTGCGCCGTAGGGGTCTTGCTCGCTGTAGGGCCCGTGGTGGAGGCGGACAAACGGCCCGAGGTATTTGCCGGCCTGATCCCACCAGCTCCATTCGGGCGACCAGTCTTCATGGCGCACGAGGATGAGGTTGCCGGTAATGAGCAGCTTCTCGCCCCAATACATCGAGACGATGCCGCCGGCGGTGGAGTTGATCGAAATGTTGTTGGAGAAGACGATGTTCTCGCCGCCTTCGGTGCCGTAGGCGTAGTCGGAGATGAAGCGCGCGATGTTGTTGTCGATCACCACCTGGCGGGCCTTGTTGCCCCACGCGAGGGTGTTGCCGTATTCCGCGTAGTTGTTTTGCACAATCACGTCGAAGGCGCCGGAAGTGTGGCGATTGTAGGCGGGGTCGTCGTGCTTGATGTCGCGGTAGACGACGCGCGAGGTGCCTTGCGGGACTTCCTTGGGCTTGCGGTTCGGGTCGGGAGAGCCGCCAAACCACACGACCTGATACTTGACGTCGCGCGACCAGTTGTCGTGGTGGCGCAGGGTTTCGCCGCCTTCCTGGAACATCGTCATCGCATTGCCGCTGACCATGTGATTGCCGCGCACCGTCACATTCGCGCAGTGGATCGCCTCGATCATGGCGTGCAGGCGGGAGGCTCCAGAGTCCTCCAGAATGATGTCGCGGCTGCTTTTCGCCAGGATGATGCGCTGCGCGTTGTAATATTTGATGTGGCTGTAATTCGCCTTCGGGTCCGTCCCGTCCATATTCAGCAGGCGACCGCGGCGGGCACGCTTTTCCAGCGGCACGAGGCCGCGTTCATCGCTGTTGACCACTTCGAACTGGCTGACGGTGAGGGACTCGACGTCTTCGGCATACACGAGATTGTGCACGGGCGTCTCTTCCATACCGGCGCCGTTCCAGGCAAAGTCGTAGTGCAGGCCTTCGAACTGGACGTTGTCGCCCGTGACGACGAAGAGGTTCTTCTCCGTGATCTTCTCCGGGTTTACGACGATCTCGGCTTCGGGGGAGAATTCGAGTTTACGGTCGGCCGGGACTTCGACGGTGCCGAGCAGGTAGCTGCCATCGGGGAAGTAGAGCGACGAGGGGCCGTCGCGCAGCAGCGCCTGCAGCGCTTCGGTATTGTCGCTGGTGCCATCGCCGCTGAGGCCCAGCTTGGTCACGTCTTCGCCCGCTGCAACGAGCGACACAAAGGCAAAGGTGGCCAGCAAGGGGGCAAAAAGGCGGGGGTGGTGCCGCCGGGGTGGAGGGTTACTGAAGGGATGCATAGGGGTAGGGGATAGGGGCAGGGCTGCAGGCGTGTGATCTACGGGTGCAGCCTCAGCCGGGCTTGACGGGAGGCGTGGTTTTTCCATCGATCCAGGTGCCTCGGACCTGGGTGACAAAGGGGACTTTGGGGACGCCGGTCTGGTTGCGCTGCAGGGCCGACACGGTCATGTCGACGGCGGCCATCCCGAGCATCTCCGAGTTCTGGACGATGCCGCTCACGTTGCGGTGCTGAGGAGCGTCAGGGTAAAGGTCGAGGTCGGCATACGCCACATCGCGTCCGATCTCGATCCCGGTTTGCCGGAAGAACTCGGGCATGTTGTGGCCGGCGCTCAAGATGGCATCGATCCGGTTGTGTGCGATCCAGTCGCGCACCGCTTCGGCCGAAAGCTTGGACCGGATCAGGGGCTCGAAACGTTCGATTGGGTGGTTGGTGCGAAAGACGCGGTAGCCGGCTTGCCAACGCTGGTTTACGGTCAAGTCCATGTGCTCGTGCAGGCATAGGCCGATCCGCCGGTAGCCCAGCTCCATCAGCCGGTTCATGGCGGTCAGCATCGAGGCGTAGTGGTCGTGCACCACGCGGTTGAGCTCCGGCGACGTGAGCGGGTCGCCAATGGTGACGGCGCAGAAGCGGGCCCAGTCGAGCTCCATCCGCACATCGCGGTTCGTGCCGGTGAGCACGCGCAGCACGGGCGGGATGATGACGCCCTTGATGCCGCGGTTCCAGAGGATGTCGCTCAAGCGCTGCGGCTTCATTCTGGGCTGCTCGAGCCAATATTCCTCGACGTAATAGCCGTAGGTCTTGGCCCGCTTGCAGGCGCCCTCCCAATAGGCGGACTCGGTTGGCGATTCGCGCCAGAGGCCCGGGGCTGCGCCGGTGGTGATGCAGGCCAGCGGCAGGCCGCGCTCGTCGATGTTGGTCTTGCGTACGGCGGCCAGCAGCCGGGAGATTTCCGGGTTGGCCTGGTAGCCTTGCTCTGCGGCCACGCGCTTGATCCGCTCGCGGGTGGCGAGCGGGATGCGGGGGTGGTCACGGAGTGCGAGGGATACGGTCATTTTGGAGACGCCGGTGATTTCGGCAATGGTTCGTAGGCTGGGGCGGTTTGTCATCATCGGAGTTGGGTTTACATAAAGCAGTTTACATAAACTGAGGGTGAAGTGTGCTTCTGCCAAGATTTATTCCTCAATGGAGACATCAGCCCCGCTACTCCGCCTGAGCCTTTGACTGGCAAGCCCCCGGAGATCCCCTTTCACCCCCTTTGTGCCTGTTTCCCCATGGCCCATTCGTCTTTTTCTGCTGCCGACGCAGCGCCTGATTCCATTTCTCCACCTGCTTTCGACGCGGTCGTTTTCGACATGGACGGCGTGTTGACGCAGACTGCCGAAGTCCACGCCCAAGCCTGGCAACGCCTTTTCGACGCGTTCTTTGCCCATTGGAACGCGCAGCATCCGCAGGAGCCGAAAGTCTTCGATGCCGCGCACGATTACCTGGCCTACATCGACGGTCGCCCGCGCTTCGAAGCCATCCGCCATTACCTCGCCCACCAAGGCATCGAGCTGCCGCAAGGCTCGCTGGACGACGCCCCGGGCTTTGCGACGGTAGGGGCGCTCGGCAACCTGAAGAACGCCTATTTCTTCGAAATCATCGAGACCGACGGCGTGGCGCTTTACGAATCCACGCTCGACCTGATCGGCGAGCTGCCCGCGCAGGGGATTCAGATCGCCCTCGTCACCTCCAGCCGCAACGCGCAGGTGGTGCTGGCCAAGACGGGCCTCGGCGAGCTCTTCGAAGTCGTGATCGACGGCCTGGTCGCCGCCGAGCGCGGGCTGCCCGGCAAACCCGCCCCCGACACCTTCCTCGCCGCGTGTGCCGAGCTGGGCGTCGAAGCGACGCGGGCCGTGCTGGTCGAAGATGCCGTTTCGGGCGTCCAGGCCGGCGCACGAGGCGGCTTTGCCCTCGTGGTGGGGCTGGCCCGCAGCGACAACGCCCAAGCCCTTCGCGAGAACGGGGCCGACATCGTCTTCAGCGACTTCGCGGAGACAAATCTGGAGGAACTTGCGCAGCTGGTTCACTCCAAGCGTGCCGCGTCCTGAATCATCGGTTTCGCTACACCCCATGATGATACGGAAACCTCAACTTTCTTTCTGGCAGCTCTGGAACATGAGCTTTGGCTACGTGGGCATTCAGTTCGGCTTTGCGCTGCAGAACGCCAACGTGAGCCGCATCTTCGAAACCCTCGGGGCCAAGATCGACGAGATCCCGATCCTGTGGATCGCGGGCCCCGTCACCGGCCTGCTGGTGCAGCCCATCATCGGCTACCTCAGCGACAAGACGTGGAACCGGCTCGGGCGTCGCAAGCCCTACTTCCTGATCGGCGCCGTGCTCGCCTCGCTCGGCCTGCTGGTGATGCCGCATTCTCCCTACCTCTGGTTCGCCGCCGGCATGCTCTGGATCCTCGATGCCTCGATCAACATCACGATGGAGCCGATGCGCGCCTTTGTGGGCGACATGCTGCCCAACGAGCAACGCACCGCCGGCTTCGCGATGCAGACGTTCTTTATCGGTGCCAGCTCCGTGCTGGGCTCGCTGATGCCCTACCTGCTCACGAATGTGTTCGGGATGTCCAACACCGCGCCCGAAGGCGTCGTGCCAGACTCGGTAAAATGGGCCTTCATCCTCGGCGGTATCGTCTACTTCCTGGCGGTCATGTGGACCGTCTTCAAGGTGCGGGAATACTCGCCCGAAGAGCTGGAGAGCTTCAATCGGGAGGCGGCCACCCCCGAAGAGCCTGCGGCGGTCATCTCCCTCGACCGCCAGCGCTACGTCGTCACCGGCACGATCTTGATGGTCGTAGGCGTCGCCTTCACGGCCCTGATCAACCTGCTGTCGTGGGACAAGGGGCAGTATATCCTCTCGGTCGGCTCGGTGGCCTACGGCCTCCTGCAGCTGCTCGCCGCCTGGCGCAGCGCCCGGGGAGACCAGCACGGCCTGGTCGAGATCATGCACGACCTGAACAACATGCCGGGGCCCATGCGGCAACTGTCGCTCGCCCAGATGTGCACCTGGTTCGCGCTCTTCGCCTTTTTCATCTATGCGACCTCGGCGGTCACCAGCTACCACTTCGGTAGTAGCGATCCACGTTCCGACGCCTACAACGAGGGCGCGAATTGGGTGGGGGTCCTCATGGCCGTCTGGAACGGGACGGCCGCCGTGGTCGCGTTTCTCCTCCCCGTGCTCGCACGCCGCATTGGCCGCGTCTACACGCACATGATCTGTCTTGTGCTGGGCGGGGTCAGCCTGGCCGCCATGTATCTGGTGCGCGAGCCCTTCCTCCTGATTGGCCTCATGATCGGCTTCGGCATCGCCTGGGCGAGCCTGCTCACGATGCCGTATGCGATCCTCAGCAGCGTGGTCTCCTACCGCAAGATGGGGGTCTACATGGGCATCTTCAACTTCTTCATCGTCATCCCGCAAATCCTGGCCGCAGCGGTGCTCGGCCTGCTGGTGCGGACGCTTTTTCACGGCCACGCCATCTTTGCCCTCGTCCTCGGCGGCGCCTCCATGGTGCTCGCGGCAGCCCTCATGTTGAGGGTGCGCGACGAAGAGCCATTGGCTTGATCCTTCACTTTTTATGGAACACTGGAAAATTAGTACATCCGAGTTGGGCGGAGACGCGGCAGACCTCATGCGCCGCCAGATCCGCTTCCAGATCGCCAATGGCTACATGGGCTATCGCGGCACGCTGGACGAGGATGGGCCGGAGCAACACGTCGGCGTCACCCTGGCCGGGATTTTCGACCGGGTGGGCGAGGCCTGGCGGGAGCCGGTCAACGCGCCCAACGGTGGCTACACAGCCGTGTCGGTCGATGGGGTCGAGCTGACCTTGGCGTCGGGCGATTGCGCCCGGCACGAGCAGGCCCTCGACCTCGCCGCCGCCGTGTTTTCACGCCAATCGGTGTTCCAGGTCAACGGCAAGGGCGTCACCCTCCAGTCGACGCGTTTCCTCAGTGCGGCCAACCCCCACCTCGGGGTCGTGCGTTACACCGTCACCTGCGATGCGGCTGCCTCGCTGCGGATCCGCACGGGGATCGACGGCAACATCTGGGACTTGAACGGCCCGCACCTCCCGGGGCTCGAATTTGCGACCCAAGGCGACGTGCTGCTGGTCCACGGCAAGACGCAGGAACAAGGCATCCCCGTGGCGGTGGCCGAAGCCGTCGTCCACACCCTTGCCGACGGCAAGCAGGAAGTGAGCGAAGGCCGCAACCTGCACACGTGGCAGATCAAGGCCGAAGCCGGCAAAACGTATACTTTCGATAAATTCTTTGCCGTGGCCACCGGCAACGACTCGCTGGAAGCCTCTCCGCGCGAAGCCGTGGTCGAGATGGTCCGCGCAGCGGCGGCAGTGGGCTTCGAACCGTGCCTCGCCGAGCACCGGGCGGAGTGGCAGCGCCGCTGGGAACGGGCCGATGTGGTGATCGAGGGCGACGATGACGCCCAACTCGCCCTGCGCTTCAGCATCCTGCAGCTCCTGATGGCAGCGCCGGTCGAAGGCAGCGCCAACTCGATCCCGGCCCGGGCGCTGTCGGGGCAGGTCTACAAGGGCGCGATCTTCTGGGATACGGAGATGTTCATGTATCCCATGTTTCTCTATACTTGGCCGGAAGCTGCCGCCGAGCTGTTGCGCTACCGTATCCACACACTCGACGGTGCCCGCCGCAAGGCACAGACCGAAGGGCCCGGCTATCGGGGCGCGTTTTACGCCTGGGAGAGCCAGGAGACGGGCGACGACGCCTGCAGCTACTTCAACGTGGGCGATCCCCACACCGGGCGCGAGCTGCGCACCCACTTCCGCGACAAGCAGATCCACGTCAGCGGCGATATTGCCATCGCCATGTGGCAGCACTTCCTCGTCACAGGCGACGACAGCCTGCTGTTGGAAGGCGGGGCCGATGTCATCCTCGAATGTGCCCGCTTCTACTACTCGTATGCTTACTACAAAGCCGACAAGCGCCGCTACGAGTTTCTCGACGTGATCGGGCCCGACGAGTACCACGAGCGCGTCAACAACAACGCCTTTACCAACCGGGTGGCCTACGAGACGCTTCGCATCGCGCTGGAGCTGGTGGAGCACCTGCGCGCCGAGCATCCGGATGCGCTGGAAGCCTTGATCGAGCGCTTGCAGATCGCCGATGAGCTGCCCGCCTATGCCGTGCTGCTGCGCGAGGCCTACGTGCCCGAGCCCGACCCGCAAACCGGGCTCATCGAGCAGTTCGAAGGCTACTTCAAGCTCGACGACGTTTCGATCGAAGAAGTCACCTCGCGCAAGATCCACCCCAACGAATATCTCGGGGCAGGGCAGGGGCTGGCAGTGCCGACCCAGGTGATCAAGCAGGCCGACGTAATCATGATGATGTATCTCTTCCGCGAAAGCTTCGCGCCGGAGATCGTCCAGGCCAATTGGGACTACTACGAGCCCCGCACCGAGCACGGCTCCAGCCTCAGCGCCTGCGCCTACGCGCTGACGGCCACCGAGATCGGTCGGCTGGAGGAGGCCTACCGCTACTTTATCAAGACCGCGTCCATCGACTTGAAGGGCGACTTCAAGCTCTACGCCGGCACCATTTTCATGGGGGGCACACACCCTGCCGCCTGCGGAGGCGCCTGGCTGACAACGGTCTTCGGCTTTGCCGGGGTGGGGCGCCACGAAGGTCGCCTCGCCATCCGCCCCCGTCTTTACCCCCGCTGGACACGCTTGCGCTTTTCACTCGTGTATCAGAAAGATCATTTCACCGTCGACGTTTCGCGTGAGGTGCTGACAGTTCAGGCGGCGGCGACCAACCGGCAAACTCACCAACTTCAACTCGTCGACCGCATCGTCGCCTGCGCCCCGGGCGCCGTCGTGACCGAGTCTCTCTCCCCCAAGGCCAATGACGATGGGTAGGCTGCTGCTGCTTCAGCCTCGTCCCATCCATCGTCACACAAAACTACTCCCGTAACCAACATGAAGACATCTGCTACCCCTAGAGTTCCATCCCAAGCTTTCGACAGTGCTCCCATTTCGCGGTCCGTATTCACGACCCGCAGGCGCAGCGCGCTGGCCCGCTCGCCACGCCTGCTGCTGGCGCTTGCCGCCACCCTCTCCGGCCTCACGGTCAGCGCCCAGGAAGAGGCGGATGAAGACGTGATGTTCACCCTGAGCCCCTTCACGGTCGAAGCTTCGTCCAACATGGGCTACCAGGCCACCTCGTCCCTCGCCGGCACCCGTATCAATTCGGATCTGCGCGACCTCGGGGCCGCCATCTCCGTCGTCACGCCGGAGTTTATCGAAGACACCGCCGTCACCGGCATTGAAGACCTGCTGGTGTATACCACCGGCACCGAAGTGGGCGGCTCGTCCGGTAACTTTACCAACTCCGGCAATACGGCAGGACGCGCCTCGCAGCAGGACAACCGCGAAAACCCCGAAGGCAATACGCGTGTGCGCGGCCTGGTGAGGGCGGAGATCAGCCGCGACTATTTCATCACCGATTTCGGCTTCGACACCTACAACGTCGAGCGGGTCGACATCAGCCGCGGCCCCAACTCGATCCTCTTCGGGGTCGGCAGCCCGGGCGGGGTCATCAACTACTCCAGCAAGACGGCGAACCTCCTGCGCGACCGTTACCGCGTCGCCTTCCGCGTGGATCAGCGCGGGAGCCACCGCGAGACGCTCGACTTCAACCAGATCCTGATCCCCAAGCGCTTCGCCGTCCGCATCAACGCCCTCAACGAGCGCAAGAACTTCGAGCAGGAGCCCGCCTACTCCGACGACCAGCGCCTGGCCGCCGCCCTGACCGGCGTGCTCTACCAAGGCACCAAAAACAAGATGGTCGGCACCACCACGTTCCGCAGCAACCTGGAGTTTGCCGAAGTCCAGACCACGCCGCCCAACGTCATCGCGCCGATCGACACGATCCGCGACTGGTACATGCCGCCGAACGTCGAAGCCATCGAGAACCAGACGGGGATGCAGGCACCCGCCCGCTATACCGACGGCACCTTCGTGCCGCAGGCAATGCACGACCAGTTTGGCGCCGGCGGCCCCTTCCTGGGCAGCGAGGCACAGCGCCTCCCGTGGTTCATCACCGTGGGCCAGATCTACACCAATTCGTCGGGCGGCGCAGGCCCCTCAGTCGGCTTTACCAACCCCCAATACGCCGACCTGCAGGCGGTCGAGGGGCGCGTCCAAGGCTCGTTCGACTGGTTGATGCAGTCCAGCCTCGTGGATGAGCCCTGGACGACCGGCTTCACCGCGCCCACCTTCCAGAATACCCACATCTACGACTTTGTGGACACGCTGCTTTCGGGCCGCATGGAAGAGCGTCAGGACAGCTTCCAGAACCAGACCTTTACGCTCGAGCAGCTCTTCTGGAAAAACCGTTTCGGGGTCGAGCTGGCCTACAACAAGCAAGAGCTGGATCGGCGCAACCAGTTTACCTTCGGCGGCGGGGAGTCGTTTGGCATCGTCGACGGCCGCGCCTTCGACGTGAAAGTCGACAACAACCTGTGGCTGGGCAACGGCCAGCCCAACCCTAATGCAGGCCGCCCGCTGCTCGTCTCCCGCGTCTGGGGCAACCATGCCGAGATCGAGATGTATCGCGAGACCAAGCGCGCCACGGCGTTCCTGGAGCTGGACTTCAAGGAGCTGATCGACGACGGCTGGGCTTCGAACTGGCTCGGCCGCCACGTGTTCTCCGGGCTGGTCGAAGAAGCTTCGCGCTACGAGCGGCGCGAAGGCTACGCGATGGCAGTCAGCTCCGACGAGATCGACATGGAAGACGCGCTCTCCGGCCTGAAGAACAACTTCCGCCGTCAGCTGCACGCCGCCTTTTATGTCGGGCCCGATCTGCGCCAGTTCCCCACCTACGAAGACGTGCAATTCGGCGGCTACATCGACGTGCCGCTGCCGAAGCATGGGGACGAGTTCGTCACCTTTGTGCGCGACCCCAATACCGGGACGGTGCGTCAGGTCACGGCCTATGCGGACGAGTTTCTGAAGCAGGGCAGCGCCAACGAGCGGATCATCGACACCAAGGCGATCACCTGGCAAGGCTACCTGGTGAAGGACTTGATCGTCGGCATGTATGGCATCCGGCAAGACCGCGTCCGCGATACGCTGAGCCTGCCCAACCGCCGCCTCGACGATGGCGCGCTCGACCCCATTTCGCTCCAGTTGCAGGACGAGCCCAACCTCGACATCGAGGGCGAGACCACCAGTTGGAGCGTGGTGGCACACTACCCCGACCTGTGGCTGCCCGACCTGCCCCTGCGCTCGGAGTTGAGCCTCTTCTACTCCAAGTCGGAGAACTTTACGCCGGTCGGCTTCCGTCAAGACGTCTACCTCAACCCGCTGAGCCCGCCCTCGGGCCAGACGGAAGAAAAGGGCTTCCTCATTTCCATGCTGGACCGCCGCTTCAGCCTGCGCGTCAACTGGTATGAGACCGAGAACACCGCCATCGCCCTCGATACCAACCTCGACAACCAGGCCGTATCACCTGTCGTGGGCTGGGTGAGCCGCCTGCTCGAAGCCCAGCGCCTGGGCGTGCCCTTCGGCTACGATTACACGGGCCGCGAAACCGGTTTGGCCGAGCATCACAGCTCTTACGACGAGGTGATCGACACCCTCATCAACATGGTGCCCGAGCCGCTCAAGACGGAGAGCAACATCCGCATCGTCGAAAACGCGGTGGGCGACCGCGCGGTGGAGGCAGAGCCCGTCCAGGGCCTCGTCTCCAGCTCCGACCTCATCGCCAAAGGGGTCGAAATCGAGCTGACGGCCAACGTCACCGACAACTGGCGCCTCGCCCTCAACATCGCCAAGCAGGAGACGATCCGCTCCGGCTCCGGCTCCGAACTCGGCGAATACTACGGCCAGATCCGCCAGTCGCTGGTCGACGCCCGCCTGTGGGACGAGGAAGTCTTCGACGAGCCCAACGTGGCCAGCAACGTCACCTACAAGCAGCGCTTCACCCGTGACGTGCTGAACCCGCTGGCAGCCATCACTGCACGCGACGGCGCCGTGAGCCAGGAGCAGCGCAAGTGGCGGGTCAACTTCACCACTGGCTACACCTTCGACAAGGACAGCTTGTTCAAGGGTGTCGGCATTGGCGGCTCCATCCGCTGGCAAGACAAGGCCGCAGTCGGCTACCCGATCAACCTGGTCGAAAGCGAAGGCGACATCCTGCAGGTGCCCGACCTCGACAACCCCTTCTACGCTTCGTCGCAGTGGAATGGAGACGTCTTCATCCGCTACGAGCGCAAGATCTGGGGAGATGTCCGCTGGACGGTCCAGCTCAATGCCCGTAACCTCGTCGGCAGTAACGATATTACGCCCGAAGTCATCAACCCCGACGGCAGCTGGGCGGTGGTGCGCGCCCCGGTCGAGCGCACCTTCTTCCTCACCAATTCGTTTGCATTCTAATTCGCCCTGGGCGCGGCAGGGAGCCATGGTTTTGCCCTGCCGCGCTTCTTCTTTTCCGCTATCCCCATGCTCCACTTCCCCAGAACTCTCCGGCTCGCGGTGTCGGCGGGCCTCGTGTTGGCCACCAGCCTGCAAGCCCAGCCCACAGAGCCCAAGCCAACGCCCAACATCCTCGTCATCGTGGCCGACGACCTCGGCTACGCCGACCTTGGGATCACCGGCGCCAAAGACATCCAGACGCCTCATATCGACTCGCTGGCGCAAAATGGGGTGTCGTTTTCCGACGCCTACATCACCGCACCCGTCTGCCTGCCCAGCCGCATGGGCATTGTCACAGGCCGCTATCAGGAAGCCTTTGGGGTGCAGACGCTGGGAGGCCCCGGCCATCCGCCCGGCATCGGCCTCCCGACTTCAGAGCGCAGCCTCGGCGATTACCTCCAGCGCGAAGGCTACTCGGTCGGCCTCATCGGCAAGTGGCACATGGGGTGGGACGATGAATTTTACCCGACCAACCGTGGCTTCGATTACTTTTACGGCTTCCTGGGCGGAGGTACCTCCTACCTGCCCGGCACGGAAGGCCCCCTGTTTCGCAACGATCAGGAGGAGCCCAAGGAGAGCTACCTGACGGATGCCTTCGGCTCCGACGCGGTCGAGTTTGTGCGCCGCGAGCAAGACGGCCCGTGGTGCCTGATGCTGTGCTTCAACGCCGTGCACGTGCCGATGGAAGCGACGGAGGAATACCTGCAACGCTACGCCCATATCGAAGACATTGGCCGCCGCTATTACGCCGCCATGACGGCCTCGATGGACGACAACGTGGGCCGCGTGCTGCAGGCACTCAAAGAGACGGGCCAGTTCGACGACACCCTCGTCTTCTTCTTCAGCGACAACGGCGGCGCCCCGCAAAACCACAGCGACAACGCACCCCTGCGCGGCGGCAAATACGTGCTCTACGAAGGCGGCATCCGCACCCCCTTCCTCGTCCAGTGGCCCAATGGCTTCAAGCAAACCGGCACAACCCTCAAGGAGCCGGTGATCGCGGTCGACGTGGTGCCGACCGTGCTGGGCCTGCTCGAGGGTGTCGAGCCCGAGGCGGAGCTGCACGGGGTCGACCTGATGCCGCTCTTGCGCGACGGCCAGCCGTTGCCCGATCGAGCGCTCTACTGGCGCTACGGCCCCTACATGTCTGCCATCCGCAAGGGAGACTGGAAGCTGATCCGCAACGGGGTGGGGGATAACAAGGACCCGGCCTGGGAACTCTACAACCTGCGCAAGGACCCGGCTGAAGCGCACAACCTGGCGGCCAAAAAACCCAAGCTGCTGCGCGAGTTGAAGCGCGAGTTCAAGGCGTGGGACGCCGAGCTGCCGCCCCCGCTGTTTGTCGACCGCCGTCTGCAGCAAGGTATCATCTGGTGGAACGACGTAGCGCTCCCGGCCGACTAAACCCCAACCGATCCCGCTTTTCATGATTCTCCAACGATTCAAGCTTTCGACCGGCACCCTCGCCTTATGCCTGCTCTGGAGCGCCGGTGGGCTACGCGCCGAGACTGCGCCGGAGCGGCCCAACATCCTCTTTATCGTCACCGACGATATGCGCCCGGAGATCGGGAGCTATGGGAGCGAGCTGGCCGTGACACCTCACCTCGACGCCTTGAGCGAAAGCTCGGTGATCTTCAGCCGTGCCTACGCCCAGCAGGCGGTCTGCAACCCCTCGCGCACCTCGTTTTTGACGGGCTTGCGCCCGGACACCGTCCGCGTGTGGGATCTCGACGGGCGCTTCCGCGAAGTCCACGAAGACATCGTGAGCCTGCCGGAATACCTGAAGCAGAACGGCTACTACACGCGCGCCATCGGCAAGATCTTCCACAACGAAACGGCCAAGAAGCCCAACCGCGCGCCCATGGCCGATCCGCAATCGTGGTCGGCACCATCCTCGTTCATCAACGGGGCGCACTGGCAAGACTCGGTCGTGCCGGGAGATCCCTTCGGGCCGGAGGCCAAGGGGGGAGCCTACGAGCACTACGACGTGCCCGACGAAGCCTACTTCGACGGCCAAATCGCAGCCGTTGCCTGTGCGGCCTTGAAGGATCGCGCCGAAGTCACCGAACCCTTCTTCCTCGCCGTCGGCTTCTGGAAGCCGCACCTGCCGTTCAACGTCCCGCAACGCTATTGGGACCTCTACGACCGGGCAGACTTCGACCGCGTGCCCTCGACCGATTTCCCGGAAAACGTCCCCGAAGTGGCGCGTCATCGCTGGACGGAGCTGCGCAGCTATGGCGGCATGCCCAAACAGGGGCCCTTGAGTCACGATGAAGTCCTGGCGCTGCGGCACGGCTACTTTGCCTGCATCAGCTTCGTCGATGCCCAGGTTGGCAAAGTGCTTGCCCAGCTCAAGGCCACCGGGCTGGACGACAACACCATTGTCATCTTCTTCAGCGACCACGGCTTTCACCTCGGCGAGCACGAGCTGTGGGGCAAAACGACCAACTACGAGCTGGATGCCCGCGTGCCCTTGATCGTGCACCTGCCCGAGCGCTACCAGGGCAAAAGCGGCCAGGCCGATGGGCTGGTGGAGCTGATCGACCTCTTCCCCAGCATCTGCGAAATGGCCGGGCTGCCGGCGCCCGCCGCGTTGGAAGGCAAGAGCTTCGTGCCGCTGCTCAACGACCCGAGCCTGCCGGGCAAGACCTACGTCCTCAGCCAGCATCCCCAGCCGTTTTACAGCCGCAACTGGCAGGCGATGGGCTATGCGCTGCGCACCGAACAGTATCGCTACGTGGAGTGGAGGGACTGTGAGAGCGGCGAGCTGATCGGCCGCGAACTCTACGACCACCGCACCGACCCGGCCGAGACCGATAACCTTATCGACCGGCCCGACTATCGCGAGACCGTGCACTCCATGGAAACGCTCGCCAAGGATGCCTATCATTTCAACCCCGACCAACTCGTCCGCTATGGAGACTGATCTTTCCCGCCCCCGCCGTGCAGCCCGTGCGCTGCTGGCCCTCGCCCTGGCCGCAACGACCACCGCGCAGGCGGCTGATTTCGAGCGCATCGGCTATCACAACCCCGGCATGCTCGTCGACCTGGGGGTCGGCCTCTGGGCCTGGCCGCTGCCGATGGACTATGACGGAGACGGCCTGATCGACATGGTTGTGGCCTGCACCGACAAGCCTTCCAACGGCATCTACTATTTCCGCAATTCCGGCACCCTAGATCCGCAGACGGGTTTGCCTGTGTTCGAGGCCGCCGAGCGTCTGGGCAAAGCGGTCGGCAATCCCCAGATCTCTTACGTCGACGGGCAGCCGCTGGTCACCAGCCCCAACACCGTCTACCCCGATTTCAAGGAGACGGGTTTTGAGCAAGGCGTTACCATGCCAGCGCCCGAGCAGGTCTTCACCCAGGGAGGGGAAAAAGCCTCGCCGTTTCGCATCCGCGCCAACCACTGGCGCTATGTCGACTTCGAGGGCGATGGCGCGCAGGACCTCGTCGTCGGCATCGGCTTCTGGGGCGATTATGGCTGGGACAATGCCTACAACGCTCAAGGCGAGTGGACCCACGGCCCGCTGCGCGGGTATGTCTACCTGTTACGCAACGAAGGTACGACCGAGCAGCCGCGCTATGCCGAGCCCGTCCGCCTTCAGGCGGGTGGGGCAGACGTCGACGTTTACGGCAACCCCAACCCCTCGTTTGCGGATTTTGACGGCGATGGCGACCTCGACCTGATCTGCGGCGAATTCCGCGACAGCTTTACTTATTTCGAAAACGTCGGCACCCGTGAATCGCCCCGCTATGCTGCCGGCAAGAAACTGCAGGCCAATGGCAAAGACCTCCATATGGACCTCTGCATGATCAACCCGGTGGCGGTCGACTTCAACGGCGACGGCTGGCCCGATCTGGTGGTGGGCGACGAAGACGGCCGGGTGGCTCTGGTCGAGCACACCGGCACGATGCAAGACGGGTTGCCGCTCTTCAAGGCCCCGCGCTACTTCCGCCAGTTTGCGGACGAAGTGAAATTCGGCGCGCTGTCCTCACCCGTGAGTGTCGACTGGGACGGCGACGGCCTGCCCGACATCCTGACCGGCAACACGGCGGGCTACATCGGCTTTATCAAGAACATGGGCGGCAACCCGCCGCGCTGGGCCCCGCCGGTCCACTTGACAGCCGGGGGTAAGGAAATCCGGGAGATGGCAGGGCCCAACGGTTCCATCCAGGGGCCGGCCGAGGCGAAGTGGGGCTACTCCAATCTCAGCGTCGGCGATTGGGACGGCGACGGCCTGCTCGACATCCTCGAAAACGGCATCTGGGGCTACGTCACGCTCTACCGCAACGTCGGCAGCGCCGCCGAACCCGCGCTGGCGCCGGGCGAGCGCCTGACCGTCGAGTGGCCGGGCAAGCCGCAGAAGCCCGCCTGGAACTGGTGGACGCCCGAGGGCGACGAGCTCGTCGTGCAATGGCGCTCCACCCCCGCGATGGTCGACCTGAACGAGGACGGCCTGATGGACCTCGTGACGCTGGACGCGGAAGGCTACCTCGCCCTCTACGAGCGCTTCAAGGCCGAGGATGGCACCTTGAAGCTGCACCCACCCCGCCGCGTCTTCCAGATGGCCAACGTCAGCGAATTCGACAGCAGCGGCTTGCCGATCAAGGCCGAAGGCGAGCGCGTCGCCGGGCCGTTGATCATGAATTCCGGCATCGGCGGGCGCAGCGGTCGCCGCACGTTCTGCTTTGTCGATTGGGACCAGGACGGCGTGCGCGACATCCTGATGAACAGCCAGCCCAACGTCAGCCTGCTCAAGGGGCTGGGCCAGAAAGACGGCCAGTGGCACTTCCGCTACGAAGGGCCCTTGAGCGAGCAAGTCCTCGCCGGCCACTCCACCACGCCGACGATTGTCGACTGGGACGAAGATGGCGTGCCCGACCTGCTGCTGGGAGCCGAAGACGGCTTCTTCTACTACCTGCGCAACCCCGCTTCAGCGCGTTAGCAGGCCCTCAGGCACCACCTGATTACTCTGTACCCCTTGGCCGGGCCAGCTCACAGGCATTCCTGTGAGTCTGGTTTCGCTCGGCCCAAAAACTGTTCCGCACATGACGACTACTCTCCCCGTAAAGGGCATCTGGGCTGCGCTTTGGATCCCGATGACGCCCAAAGGCACGCTGGACAAGGCAGCGCTGTCCAGCCACCTCCAGTTTCTCAAGCAACGCGGCATCCACGGTGTCCTTGCTCTCGGCAGCACGGGATGCTTCCCCTACTTCTCGCTCGATGAGCGCAAGACGATCCTCGAGGCCGTCGCGGAGCTGGCCGCGCCCTTGCCGGTCATCGCCAACGTCAGCCACATCGCACCCCGTGCCGTGGCCGAGCTGGCGGCCCACGCCAAGCAGACAGGCGTGGCTGGTGTCGGGATCATGGCTCCGGGCTTCTTCCCCACCGCGCAAGACGACATGCTCGAGCACTTCCTCGTCGCCGCCGAGGCGTCCGGGCTGCCCTGCATGCTTTATAATTTCCCCGAGCTGATCGGTACCCGTATCGAGCCGCAGACTGTGGCGGCCTTTGCCCAACGCGCACCCATGCTGGCGATCAAGCAGAGCGGCGGTGAGTTCGACTATCACCACAAGCTGGTCGAGCTGGGGCGCGAGTATGGATTCGCCGTGTTTTCCGGCGCGGATACCCGCCTGCCGGAAGCGTTTGCGATTGGGGCCGCCGGTTGCATTGGTGGGCTGGTCAACATCTTGCCCGAGGCCATGATCCACCTCTATCGAGTCTGTGCGGCAGGCCATTCGGGGGCGATCGAGCCCTACGCCAGCCAGCTCCGCGAGCTGGGTGCGATTATCGACCGGATCCCGTTCCCGCTCAATGTCGGGGGGGGCATGGAGGCGCGCGGCTTTACGGTCGGGGTGCCGCAATCCCGTGTGTCCGACACGACTCAGGCGCGCTATGAGAGCATCGTCACCACCCTGCGCGACCGCTTTGCGGCGTGGGGCTACCCGCTCCACCAACCCCAACCGGAGGACGCCTGATGCCGGCCGAGCAGAGCCATGTCGAGCTGGTGGACGCGCTCGTCCTGGTCGCGTATTTTCTCATGACGCTGGGGATCGGCTTTTACTTCTGGCGCAAGAGCCGCTCGGTGGCGGGCTTCACGGCAGGTAACGGCAGCATGTCGGGCATCCTCACCGGTCTCTCCATCCTCGGCACCTACATCAGTAGCATCAGTTTTCTGGCGCTGCCGGGCAAAGCCTTTGCCACCAACTGGAACTCGTTTGTCTTCAGCCTTTCGATCCCGGTTGCGGCAGTGATCGCCGTGAAGTGGTTCATGCCCTTTTACCGCGACCGGGGAGAAGTCTCGGCCTATTCGCACCTGGAGGAGCGTTTTGGCCGCTGGGCGCGCGTCTACACCAGCCTTTGTTATCTGCTGACGCAGGTCGCGCGCATCGCAACCGTCACTTACCTCATGGCGTTGCCCGTCAGTGTGTTGCTGGGGGTAGACATCCGCCTCATCATCCTCGTCACCGGCATCACGACGACGGTGTACACCTTTGCCGGCGGCATTGTGGGCGTGATCTGGACCGATGCGATTCAGACGGTGATCCTGATCCTGGGGGCGCTCGTCTGCGCGGGGCTCATGATCTTTTCGCTGCCCGGCGGGGCCGGGCAGTTCCTGGAGGCCGGACTGGCCTACGACAAGTTTTCACTCGGCAGCTTCGGGCCCGAAGTGGGCGAATCGACCTTCTGGGTTGTGCTTGTTTACGGGCTGGTGATCAACCTGCAGAATTTCGGCATCGATCAGAACTACGTCCAACGCTACCACGCCTCCCGGTCCAAGGCCGAGGCGGCGAAAAGCATCTGGATCGGCGGTCTGATCTACCTGCCCGTCTCGGCGCTGTTCTTCCTCATCGGCACCGCGCTCTTCGTCTACTATGCGACCTTCCCGGAAAATCTGCCGGCGGCCTACCGCGAGGCCTCTGCTGCCGATTCGGTTTTTCCGTGGTTCATCGTTACAGAGCTGCCGGCGGGCGTGCGCGGACTGCTGATCGCCTCGATCTTTGCCGCCGCCATGAGCACGATTTCGAGCAGCCTCAACTCTTCGTCGACCATCGTGCTCAACGACTATTTCGCGCTTCTGCGCGACTTTGCCACCAGCGAAAAGGCCAAAATGCGGGTCCTCTACGGCGCGACGGTCGTCTTCGGGGTCCTCGGGACGAGCCTGGCTCTGGCGCTCGTCAACGTGCCCAGCATCCTCGACGCCTGGTGGATCCTGGCGGGGACTTTTGGTGGGGGCAGCTTCGGGCTGTTCCTGCTAGGGATGCTTTCGCGCACTGCCACCGGCCGGGATGCGATCCTGGCGGTGCTTCTGGGGGTGGTGGTCATCCTGTGGCTCACGTTTTCCACTCTGCTGGAGGGCTTCCCTGAGGCGCTGCGCAGCCCCTTCCACGGCTTCTTTACCATCGTCATCGGCACGGCTACCATCCTGCTCACGGGCTTCCTCAGCGCGGCCTGCCTGCGGAGAGGGTAGCGGGCCGGTGCGGCCCCACTACGTTCCTTCAACTTCCCCTTATGCGCTTCCCCTTCAAGCGTTGTTTCTTCTCCCTTCTCGCCTCATTGTTTTACCTGTCGTTCGCCCGGGCGGCGACCTTTGAAGGCTTTGTCTACGAAGTCGCCTCCCGGGCTGTCACGATCACGGCCTACGAAGGTAGTGCACCGGAGGTCGAGATCCCGGCTACAATCGGCGGAAGACCCGTCACGGCGATTGGCGATTGGGCGTTCTCGAACCACTCCGGCCTGACGAGCGTCACGATTTCCGACAGCGTGACGCGGATTGGCGACTACGCCTTCACGGGCTGTTCCAGCCTGGCAAGCCTCGCCCTGGGCGATGGCGTTGCCAGCATCGGAGCATATGTCTTTCTGGGCTGTTCCCGCCTCACCGATGTGTCGATACCGGCCACGGTGGCAAGTATCGGCCCGGAGGCGTTTGGAGCGTGCCCGGCATTGCAGGCCATCGAAGTCAGCCCGGCCAACCCGACTTTCAGCAGCATCGGCGGCGTGCTTTTCGATCACGCGCGCCAGACGTTACTGGCCTTCCCGGGCGGCTGGGAGGGCGCCTATGAAATCCCGGGCAGCGTGTCGCGGATTGGAGCGGCAGCGTTTGCCTCCAGCTTCGGCCTGACCCGCGTCACCATCCCCGACGCGGTCACGACAATCGAAGCGCGAGCCTTTGCCGACTGTTCCCACTTGGCCGAGGTTCAGTTCGGCCAAGGGGTGACGGTGATCGGGGAGGGCGCTTTCCAGGGTTGTTCCAGCCTCACACGTATCGCTTTGCCGGCTGGGGTGGAGCAACTCGGGCCCTGGGCCTTCGCCGCTTGCACCCTGCTGGCGGAGGTCGTGCTGCCCGAGGGGCTCGCCCATCTTGGCGACAACGCGTTTTTCTCCTGCTCCAGCCTTCAGGCGGTAGCGATTCCGGACAGTGTTACCAGCGTGGGTCAGTATGCGTTTGCGGACTGCCTTCAGTTGCGCCGCGTCACCATCGGCCATGGCCTCACCCGGATTGCCGACCGCACTTTCTCGGGCTGCCGTAGTCTGGTCGATCTTTCACTGGGGCGTAGCCTCGCCAGCATCGGCAAGCACGCGTTCGCAGATTGCACCGGCCTGACGCGGGTCACGATCCCAGTGGAGGTTGCGAAGATCGAGCTTGGCGCGTTCAGCGGATGTGCCAGCTTGGCCGCAGCCGTCTTTACCGGGGCTTTGCCTGTAATCCAGCCATGGGCGTTCGACGCGGTGGCGTCCGACTTCCGCATTTACTACCCGGCCCGTGCGACGACGGATGATCGCGCGCTCTACTGGCTGGGATATCCTGCTGAGCTGGTGCCCGCGGCCTCTATCTGGGCCTTGTCGCATGGGGTGGCGTTTAACGACGCTTTATTCGACGCCGATCCGGATCAGGATGGGCTGGCGAATGTCTTTGAGTATGCGCTGGGCACCTCGCCTGCTGAGGTAACGTCTGCGGCTCTGGCCCCACGGCTGGCGCGGAGCAACCAGCAGCTCGTCTACACGCATCGCCGCCTGATCCGCAACCCGCCGACCATCGCCTACTGGTGGACGACGGACCTTTCGTTGCCCATCGCCCTCTGGACGCCCTTTGGCGCGGTGCCAGTGGTGACCAACCCGGATGCAGACGGCGATGGCCAGGTAGAGGAAGTCGCCGTGCCCCTGCCGGAGGTGGGTAATCTGCCCGTCTTCATCGTCATGACGGTGGCTCCCTGAGTCGCGAGCCTTCTGGGATGACAAATGAGGCGTCGCCCTCCCCAGGACGACGCCTCTTGTGCTTGCAGCGGGCCAGATCAGGATGTCTCGGCCTGGGCTGGGAAAGCGGTGCTTTTGTCGGCAGCAATGGGCCGCCCACATCGGCAGGCGGCCCTTTACTATGCTGACTGGACGAAAGCTCCCCCGCGCGATACTCCTACGCGCGCTTTCGACGCTGCCAGACGAAAGCAAAGGTGGCGACGGCCATCGCGAGCGAGATGATGGACGGCTCGGGCACGGCGGTAACGCCTCCGTTGACCACGAAGTTGTCCAGGTCGATGTTGCGGTTGCTCAAGGTGGTGGAGCCCGCCAGCGTCTGCGCGTCGGTGTAAAGGTAGAGGCGGAAGCTGAGCGGCGTATCGGCCGCCATCATGCCCAGGCTGGCGAGGTCGATACTGAGGCTGGAGAAGCCGGTCTTCGTGCCGCCGGCCCCGGTGTGTGTCAACGTGGTGTTGTCCACCTGGCTCGCATAGCCATCTGCATCGGTATAGAGGGCGGCCGTCAAGGTGGTGGAGATGTCGAGGCTGCCGGAGCCGCCGTAGCGGATCTGGGCGTCGAAGCTCAAGACGTCTCCTGCGCCGAAGTCCAGCGACATTCCGGCGGCGGGAGTCAGCGTAAACTGCAGGAAATCGTTGGTCACCTTGGCATCGTATTCGCCGCCGGTGTCGATTTCGGTGGAGCCGATGCCATTGACCGCGAGGTTGTCGGTGATGACGGGCCCCGTGGTGGTGCCGATAGCCGCAATGTTGCTGCCGCTTGCGGTGAGCCCGTAGGAAGGGATGCTCGTATCGTAGAGCCCGGCGATCAGGGGGCTGGCGCTGATATTGGCGCCGGTCGTGGCTGCGGCCGTGCCGGGGACGGTCGTGGCGTAGGAGCTGGTGAGCTGGGCGGTGCCGATGCCCGTGAAGTCGTAAGAAGCCAATACCGAGGCCTGAAGCCCGGTCGTGACGAGTGAGCCCATGATGAGGCTGAGTGCGAGGAGGGTATGCTGTTTCATGGAGGTGAGGAACATTGGGGTGGAGAGAAAGGGAGTGCCGGCCCGGGAGAATGCGCATAGGCAGAGCCCGGGCCCGTGGCGGCGGTTGCTGGCCAAACGGGGCGTACGCATGCGGCGGGAGCGCTTGATCCGGGAGCCTAGTTGGCTGCGCGAGCGACAACCCGGAAGAAGTGCGGGCTCGTGCCGACCGTTATGTTGTCGAGCAGGATGTCGAGCTGCCCGCCGTTGCCGCTGATGCCTTCTTTGGCCAGGGTGGGGGCGGCGAAATCGGCGCGGTCAGACATCTGGACGTCGTAGGTGGCTCCGGCCTGCGATGCGAACTTGAGGCGCGGGGTCGCTCCTTCCAGCTCAAGTTGCACCTCTGCGGGCGCGGCCACCGAGGGCAGCGCGAGGCTGCCGTTGACGACGAAGTTGTCGAGGTCGACGTTGCGGTTGCTCAAGGTGGTGGAGCCGGCCAGCGTCTGGGCATCGGTGTAAAAGTAGAGGCGGAAGCTGACGGCGGTATCGGCGGGGGCGTTGCCAATGGCGGCAAGGTCGATACTCAAGGGGGCGAAGCCGGATTTGGTGCCGCCGGCGCCATTGTGCGTCAGGGTAGCGCTACCGACCGGAGTCGTGTAGTCGTCGAGGCTGGTGTAGAGCGCCACGGTCAAGGTGGTCGAAATGCTCAGGCTGCCGGAGCCGCCGTAGCGGAGCTGCGCGTCGAAGCTCAGGGCGTCGGCGGCCTGAAAGCTCAGCGCGTTGCCGGCGGCAGGGGTGAGGGTAAACTCCAGGAAGTCGTTGGTCACCTTGGCGTCGTATTCGCCGCCGGTCTCGATCTCCTTGGCGCCCATTCCGTTGGTCGCCAGGTTGTCGGTGATGACAGGGCCGTTGAGCGCACCGATGGCGGCGATGTTGCTGCCGGAGGTCGTCAGCCCGTAAGAGGGTAGGGTCGTGTCGAACAGCCCGCTGATCAGGGCGCTGGCGGTCACCTCATCTCCCACTACGGTGGGGCCGGTGCCCGGCACGGCGGCCTCGTAGGAGTTGGCGAGCTGTGCGTTGCCGATGCCGGTGAAGTCGTAGCTGGCCAGAATGGCGGCATGGAGCCCGGCGGTGGCAAACGCGCTGGCCGAGACGGCAAACGCACAGAGAGGGTAGATTTTCATGGGGGTAATGAACGGTAGTTGCGGAGAGGGAAAATGAACGACGCAAGGTCGCGATACCGTCTCCCGCCCGAGCCTGAACCCGTGGCATGGAGGGGTAGGGGATGGTGTCCATTCAGCCGCAACTTCCCGCCGCGGCACGCCTCCCGGCAGTTTACGTAAACGAGGCCGCTTTACGTAAACAACGGTTCGGGTGTCCGACGGACAGGTTGTGCTGTAACTCGATGCCAGAGCCACCTCTCTTATCCCTCTGGCACCGCCCCTGAGCCTCTCCCCAGGCCACTCTGCCCCCCGTGCGGTCCGACCATGCTCCGAAAGCGGCGATTGCGCGCCTCTTCGCATTTCTTCCACCCCTTGAGCCTAAACGACTCCATGAAACTGTATCCCCTCTTCGCGCTGGCTGCTTCGGCCAGCGCACTCTCCACCGCCGGGCTCCAGGCCGCCATTCTGGCCAGCTACGACTTCACCGGCATCGGCAACGCGCAGCTCGGCAGCTCTTACTCCACCGTCGTGCCAGGCACCAACCCTTCTTCGATCGGGGCAGACGTGCGCGCCAGCCAGTTGCTGATGGCTCCCTACGACACGGCCTTGCCCTCCTACGGCCTCACCTTCAGCGGTGCCGGTGGGGCTGCCGTCGGCGTGGCTACGGCCCCCGTGATCACCGACAACCTGGCGGGCAACGGCATCGGCTCCAGGGAGATCGACACCGGCACCCGGCACGATGCCAAGGTCGCCAACGATTTCCTGCAATTCGTGCTCGTGCCCACCACCGGCAAGGCGCTGCATTTCGACGAAACCAACGTCCTGGGCTTCGACGCACAGATCCGTTATGGCGGCGCGGCAGAACAGGCGATCGAGACCACCTTTACCGTGGCGCTCTACACCAGCCTCGACGGTTATGCCAAGCCGGTCGGCCGCACCAGCTTGACGCACTCCGGGACGGGCGGGACCAAGTCGGGCTTCGTCCACCTGAGCATCGACCTGACCAAAATCGGCCCGGTGGCTCCCGACACGCCCGTCACCTTCCGCCTCTACCTCTACTCCGACGGGCAGACGATGAAAGGGGCGACTACCCTCAGCAACCGCAACGTCGACCTCGATAACATCGTCGTCAACGGCAGCGTCGTGTCGGCGGATTGAGCCCCTTTTCCGCCCAGGCTGCGGACGCATTTTCTCGTTGGTGAGGCCGAATGTCTCACCACTTCTTATACCCCCCGAAAAACATGAACCTACCCACAAAACCTCAATCCGTGCGGCCTGTCTCTCACCGCCCACGTGTTTCACCTCTACGCACCTTTGCCCTCTGCCTGGCTTCCGCCCTCGGGCTGGCCCCGGTGGTCTCTCACGCGCAGAACCTGCTCCAGAACAGTAGCTTCGAAGCGCCGCTCGGCGGCAGCAATAACTGGGTCATCGGGCAGGCCGGGGCTCCCACTGCCACCGTGGCGACCGACGCCACCCAGTTCCACTGGGAAGAGCAAAGCGTCAAGATGACCTACACCGGCTCCCAGCAGCCGGGCGTCTACAAGCAAGTCAAGCAGACCGTCTCCGGCCTCACGGTCGGCAAGACTTATTACGCCTACGTCTGGGCCAAGGGCCAGTCTGTGGGTGCGGGCACCAACTTCGTGATCCAAGGGGCTTCGCAGGCCACCACGGCCCTGCCGACGGGCAACTTCGATTGGCAGCTGTTCGAGTGCTCCTTCACCGCCGACCAGACTTCGCTCGTGGTGGGCGTCACGCTCCACTCGACCACCGGCTCGCTCTGGATCGACGATGTCTACCTGACGGAATACCAGCGCAAGGACGTCAGCACCCTCGGTATTCCCGGCAACAATACCGATGTCACCACCGCCATCGGCGCGGCCCTCAATACGCACAAGTTCCTCTACTTCCCGCCCGGTACCTACCGCGTGAGCGGCATCATCACGATGCCCAAAGGGGCCATTATCCAGGGCGCGGGCGACAGCACAATCTTCAACCAGGTGGCCGACGGCAACAGCATTTTCCGCGCGTTTGGCAACGACACCACCTTTATGGGCGACAACGAGTACACGGCCTTCAAGGTCATCGGTGGCGTGATCCCCTCGTCTTACAACCCCTCCAAATACATTGCGCACTACAAGACGGCCAAAAACGTCCTCATGCGCCACTGCACGGCCGACCCGGGTAACCTGATCTTCGTCACCACCCACAAGTCGACCTATGCCGACATCACGTCCGAAGACCAGCTCTCGGCCAACATCCGGGTCGCCTTTTGCACTGGGATCGGGCCGAACGTCAATGGCATCGTGGAAGAGCAGGCCTGCATCCGCTTCCGCTATACGATCGACAGTGAGATCTACAAGAACAACCTGAGCTTCTACGGCACCGGCATCGGGGTGTGGGGTGGCAACGCTTCCTTCGGCACCGGCCCGAACAACAACGGCGCGATGACGAATCCGCGTTGGGCCCGCCGATTCTACATCGCCGGCAACGTCGCCAACGACATGGTCAATGCCGGCATCTTCATCAGCATGGGCCAGTATATCACGGCCGAGTTCAACAACACCCACCGCTCCGACGACATCTCGCTCGATTTCGAAGGCTGCTTCGACAGCGTGGCGCAAGACAACATCGCGAGTGACGGCCTCAACGGCGCCATCGCCAACTTCTACGGCACGAAGAACATGGTCTTCCGCCGCAACCTCGTGACGAGCAATATCGAGGGCTACCCGCTCTACCGCATGTATAACAGCTCTTACGTCGCGAGCAATGTGCAGGACGTGGTGCTCGAAGACAACGTCTTCATCAGCTACGCCGGTCTCTCGTCGGTCGACGATTTCAAGGGCCCGGGCAATATTACCATTCGCAACAACACGTTCACCAACGCGGTGATCGACATTTCGCACCGCGGCATGGGCACCTCCGTCCCCGGCCCCACGATTACCGGCAACGAGCTGAACTTCACCCTCGCGATGACAGATCCGGCTACCGCGATCAACGTCAAGGTCGCCGCCGGTGATACGACGATCGAGAACAACCGCATTACCTGGACCAACACCACGGGCCGGAGCACCAAGACCGGTATCATGTATCGCCGCGTGCTCACCGCCGGGCAAACCATCAACGTCCGCGACAACTACATCCTCGGCTGTGGTGCCGCCGGGATCGACATCTACCATCCGCAGCCCAACGTGACCGCCGTGGTGGAAGACAATCAGGTGGGCAGCACGATCTATGTCGGTGCCCAAGGGCAAGTGACGCTCAACGCCTCCAACAATCAAAACCTCAGCGGGGGCGCCAACCCTCCCGTCTGGGTTCCCTGATCCGGCCTTCGGAGCGACACCCCAAACGGTCCGCACGACCATCGCCAACGGCACCTGCAGTTTATCTGCCGGTGCCTTTTTTGCGTCCAGAACCGCTCCCGCACTGGAGACATCCCGCGATGCAGGCACGCAGCGCGATTCTGCGCTGGTCTTCCGCCGGTGGAAGGGACAGTTTGGGGGCCTGCCTTCCAATCCGTGAGGGTTTTTATAATGGCCCGATCTCGCTGCCGATCCTATAATCCAACCTGTCCTGACGATGCCCGAAATCATCCGAGAAGCCCTTGCCTGGTATAACCTGCCCCTGACGATCCTGTTGGGGCTCGTGCTGCTGTATTGGCTCGTGACGCTGCTCGGGATCTTCGATTTCGACCTCGACTTTGGGGGCGACGTGGATGCCGACATCAGCCTGGGGGGCGGCTTTTTCAAGACCCTCTACAAGTATTTCGACCTCGACGTAGTCCCGCTGAGTCTCTTTGGCAGCATCTGCATCACCTTCGCATGGTTCCTCTCCATGCTGACGAACTATTACTTCAATCACGCGTTGGGGCTGGTAATGGGCTTCGTCTACATGGGCGGCAGCGTGCTGGTAAGCCTCTTCCTCACCAAGGCCGCCATGCGCCCCTTGCGCCCGTGGCTGCGCCAACTGGCGATCGAGGGCACGGTCCACGAGCCGATGGTCGGCAAGATCTGCACCGTGCGCACCGGGGAAGTCACCGACAGCTTCGGCCAAGGCCTCGTGAAGTGGGACGGGCGGGAAAAGATCCTGCAGATCCGCCTCGTGCCCGGCAGCGCACCGCTGAAGCGCGGCGACGAGGCGCTCATCATCGAGGGCGACGACAAGCGCCTGCTCTACTACGTCCAACCCTGGGAAGGCTACTTCCCCAAAGAAACGCTCGACGAACAGCTTCGTTCCTAACCATAAATTTCAAGACTTCCAACTTATCCAAACCATGCACCCTGTCCTGCTTCCTATCCTCGCGCAAGCCGCTGCCGATGCCGAAGCCACTGCCAGCCGAGGCGGTGGTATCCTTGGCGACCTGACCCTCATTACCATCGGGATCCTGCTCTTTATCCTGGTGGCCGTCGTCTTTTTCGTCACCTCCGCCTACCAGAAGGTGGAGCAGGGCAAGGCGCTGATCCGCAACGGCGCGGGCGGCACCAAGGTCTCGTTTACCGGCATGATCGTGCTGCCCGTCGTCCACAAGCTGGAGAAGATGGACATCACGGTGCGCCGGGTCACGGTCGAGCGCCGCGGTTCGGAAGGCCTCATCTGCAAGGACAACATGCGGGCCGACATCGCGGTCGATTTCTTCGTGCGCATCAACGATAACGAGGCCGATGTAAAGAACGTCGCCACCTCCATCGGTTGCGAACGCGCCAGCAGTATCGAAGGCATCCGCGAGCTCTTCGACGCCAAGTTCTCCGAGGCACTCAAGACGGTGGGCAAGCAGTTCCACTTCGAAGAGCTTTACACCGAGCGTAACAAGTTCCGCGATGAGATCATCAAGGTGATCGGGACGGACTTGAACGGCTACGTGCTCGAAGACGCCGCCATCGACTATCTGGAGCAGACGGGGCTCGAACACCTCAACCCCAACAACATCCTCGACGCCGAAGGCATCAAGAAGATCACCGACCGCACCTCGCGCGAAAAGATCCTCGCCAACCAGATCGATCAGGACCGCGTCAAGACCATCACCAAGCAAAACGTTGAGGCGCGCGAAGCCGTGCTTGAGCTGGAGAAGCAACAAGCCGAAGCCGAGGAAAAGCAGAAGCGCGAAATCTCCGTCATCCGCAGCCGCGAAGAGGCCGAATCGAAGCGCGTGGCCGAAGAGCAGCGCCTCCGCCACGAGCAGGCCCGCATCGCCACCGAGGAAGAGTTGGCCATCGCGACCGAGAACAAGGATCGCCAGATCATCATCGCGCAAAAGAACAAGCAGCGTACCGATGCCATTGAGACCGAGCGCGTCCAGCGCGACCGCGATCTGGAAGTGGTCGAGCGCCAGAAAGTGACCCAACTGGCCGACATCGAGCGCGAAAAAGCCGTGGAAGTCGAAAAGCGCAACATCCAGGAGGTGATCAAGGACCGCGTGATGGTCGAGAAGACCGTCGTGATCGAGCAGGAAAAGATCAAGGACACCGAAGCCTTTGCCGGGGCCGACCGCGCCAAGCAAGTCGCCATCACCAAGGCCGAGCAGGAAGCGCAGGAAAAGCTCATCGCCCAGCTCAAGGCCGCCGAAGCGAGCAAGGACGCCGAAGTGATGAAGGCCGAAGAGCTCTTCCTCACCCAAGTCCGTGCCGCCGAGGCCAGCAAGCGCTCGGCCGAGCTGAAGGCGCAGGAGCTCGTCGTGACCGCCGAAGCCGAAGAAAGCGCCAGCCAGCGCACCGCCGAAGCCAAGAAAAACCTCGCCTCCGCCAAGACGGCCGAGACCGCCGCCGCTGGCCTGGGCGAAGCCCAAGTGCTCGAAGCCATGGCCGCCGCCAAGCTGAAGGAAGGCGAATCGCTCGCCAAGAGCGACGAGCTGCGCTACCTCGCCGATGCCACCGGTATCAAGGAAAAGGCCGAGGCGATGAAGATCTTCGACGGCGTGGGCCGCGAACACGAAGAGTTCAAGCTGCGCCTGCAGAAGGACAAGGAGATCGAGCTGGCTTCCATCGAAGTCAACGAACGCATTGCCGAGCACCAGGCCGCCGTTTTGGCCGAGGCGCTCAAGAACACCCGCGTCGACATCGTGGGCGGCAGCACCGACTTCTACGACCGCATCGTCGGCGCCGTCACGCGCGGCAAGTCGGTCGACCGCACGATCAACAGCTCCGAGCACCTGCTCGACGTCAAGGAGACCTTCTTCGACGGCGGGCCGGAGCAGTTCCGCGCCAACGTCACCCAATGGGTCAACAAGCTGGGCCTGCGCACCGAAGACGTCCGCAACCTCACGCTGAGCGCCCTCTTGGCCAAGCTGGCCGGCCTCGCAGGCAACGACCAGAGCCTGCTGGCCAAGATCCAGGAGTATATCGGCATCGCCGACAAGTCGCCTTACGGCCAGATGTTTGTGCGCGATCTGCTGGCCCTCAACCCCACGTTGACGCAAAAGAACTAAGCCCGAGCCGGGCCAGAGGAAGGGGCTGAAGTGGATGCGCCGCCGGGCGCGTCCCTTCTCTCTCTTCGTTACTTGCGTTCGCATTCGTTCCCATCGATTCCCCTATGTCGTCGGTCCCCGCCACCCCCGCGCCCGCCTCGAAGCTCGAAGGCGGTGCCTACGAGGTCATCCGCCAGCGGCTGCGCCAGCAAGGCGCGGAGCTGCAGGGCAAGATCCAGCAGCTCAATACCGCCCGCCAAGGCGTCTTTGGCGTGGTCGAGCCCGAGCTGCTGGCCACACAGCGCATCACCACGGATTACAACTGCGTGGCGCGCGGCATGGTGTCGCTCTCGGGAGACCGCTTCCTCTTTGGCTACAACGTGCAGATGGGCCTGCGCTCGACCGTGACGCCCACGGATGTGCTGGCCGCCTTCCGCTACGACCGGGCCGACCGCAGTTTCCACCCGCTGCCGCTGGAGGAGATCCTGGCCTCGCAGGAGTTTCAGGACGACTTTGCGTATCTCTACCGTTACTACCGCAAGGCCGTCTTCGTAAAGTTCATGGTCATTGGGGCCTTCCTCTACATGGCCTTCCGCATCAGCGACGACCTGCGCGACATCAAGGTCTTCAAGTGGCTGATCGACGGTGACGTGCTGCGCTACGAGGGCAACCGTTTCGAGCACGAATACCAGTTCCCGGAGCAGCACCAGTTCAAGTGGACCCGCGCCCATCGCGATATGCAGCGCGGCGGTCCGCACCCCCACATCTCGATTGAAGACCGTCTGTTTGTGGAAGCGGTGGGGGGCGACCTCACGATCAAGATCGAGGACAACACCGAAGACGGGCAGGGCATCTACGCCGAGCCCGTGCAGGAAAAGGATCAGACGCTCGACGACGCCGAGTATCATTACGCGATTCTCGGCAGCCTCATCCTGCTCAAGATCAAGCCTTATCAGGAGAAGCAGGCCCGCCACTTCATCTACAACGAAAAGGTGAAGGAGGTGCGCCGGGTCGACGCCATTGAGCAGTCTTGCGTGCTGCTGCCGGAAGATCAGGGCGTGATCTTCGCCAACGGCTATTACCTGCACAACGGCGAATACAAGCTCTTCCCCGGCGAGCTGCAGCAGATGTATTTCGAGCGCGTCGTCAAGGCGCCCAACGGCGAAGACTACCTCTATGTGTTCTACGAGCGCCGCAGCGGCACGTATGTGCTCATGCGCTACAATTTGATCGAGCAGAGCGTGGAGGCGCCCATCGTCTGCCAAGGCTTCACGCTCTTCTCCAACGGCGAGCTGGTTTACTTCAAGGCCAACGAAGAGCCGACCCAGGCGCACGCCCTGCAGATCTGGCAAACGCCTTTCTCCAAAGAGCAGCAGGTGGTGGCTGGGCAAGCCGACAACTTCCTCTTCAAGGTGGGCAACGCCGAGATCGTGCGCTGCCTCTCCGCCCTGCGCGAAATCTCGTTGCTCATCGCGCGCGAAGACAGCTACGAAGGCCTGTACGTCGACCTTGTGCGGCTCAGCCAGAAGGTGATCGACCTGCATTACTGGCTCGACCGACCCGAGGCGGTGGACCTGAAAACGACCCTCGCCGCCGTACATGCCACCGGGCAGGCCGCCATCGATGAGTTCGAGAAGGTGCAGCGCATCCGCAAGGCCACCCAGGCGCGCATGGACGCCGTGAGCCAGGCCACGCGCAAGGCCCTGACCGAGGCCGGAGGCACGCCGCCGGATGACATTCGCGGCTATGTGGCCCACCTCGCCCGCCTGCGCCAGTTGCGGGGCGAGATCATCGGCCTGCGGGAGCTGCGCTACGTCGATCTCCCGGCAGTCGACCAGCTCGAAACCTCCCTTAGCGAGCTGTCCGCTCGGGTTGCGCAACAGACCGTCACTTTCCTGCTCAGCGAGGCTGCGCTTGCGCCCTATGCCGCCGCACTGGCCGAACATGCCAAAGCGGGGCGCGAGGCCGATACCGTCGCCATCCTCAAGGAAGTCGAGGCCGCTTGCGACGAGACGGGGGCGCAGTTAGAGCTGTTGATCGACATCGTCAACAACCTCAAGATCGACGACGCCACCCAGGCTACCGCCATCATCGACCGCATTTCCGCGATCTACGCCGACCTGAACCAACTGAAGGTGGAGCTGCGCAACCGCCGTCGCGACATGATGCGGACGGAGGGCGTGGCGCAGTTCAACGCCCAGCTCAAGCTGCTCAACCAGGCGGTCATCAACTACCTCGACATCGTCGACTCGCCCGAGCGTTGCGAGGAATACCTGACCAAGCTCATGGTGCAGCTCGAAGAGCTGGAGGGCCAGTTCGCGGAGTTCCCGGAGTTCGTCGAGCAGATCACGACCAAGCGGGAGGAAGTCTACAACGCCTTCCAGTCGCGCCGCATGGCCCTGCAGGAAGCACGCAACCAGAAGGCCGGGCAGCTGATGTCGGCGGGTGAGCGCATCCTCAAGGGCATCCGCAGCCGCGTCGCGCAGTTCAAGGAAGTCAACGAGATCAACGGCTATTTCGCGAGCGACCTGATGGTCGACAAGGTGCGCAACCTCATCCGGCAGCTCAAGGAGCTGGGCGAGCCGCTGAAGGGCGACGACCTCGCCACCCGCCTCAAGACCGCCCAGGGCGATGCCGTGCGCCAGCTCAAGGACCGGCAGGAGCTCTTCGTCGACGGCACCAACCTCCTGCAGTTCGGCCGCCACAAGTTCACCGTCAACCAGCAAGAGCTGAACCTCACGACGGTCCGGCGCGAGGGCGACTTCTACTACCACCTCACCGGCACCCAGTTTTTCCAGCGTATCGTGGATGAGGAGTTGAACGCTCTCCGCCCGGTGTGGGACATGGAGCTGCCGAGCGAGAGCGACACCGTCTACCGCGCCGAATTCCTCGCCTACGCGGCACTGCAGGCACTGGAGCAGGGTGGGGACGGGCTTGACCTGCCGGGTTACCTCGCCGCCACGCCCGAAGCCCGCCTGGCCTGGATCCAACGGTTCATGGGCCCGCGCTACCGCGAAGGCTACTCCAAGGGCCTGCACGACCTCGACGCCCGCCTGCTGCTCGATGCACTGGTGGAGATCCACGCCGTGGTCGGCCTGCTGCGCTACGACACGGCGACCCGCGCCTGCGCCCTCGTCTTCTGGGAGCAGTATGCAGGCAGCGAACAGCGCCAGTTGCTCAGCCAGAGGCTCGATTCCTTTGCCACCATGCGGCGGCTCTTCCCGCAGCACCAGACGCAGGCCGGCTACATCCGCGAGATCGAGCGGGCGGTGGAGGAGTTTTGCGAACGCACCGCGCTGTTCCCGGCCGCACTCGCCCCGGAGGCCGCGCGTTATCTGTTTACCGAGCTGGTGACGCCCGACAGCCTGACGGTCAGCCGCGAAGCCGCGCAGCTCGCCGAGCGCTTCCGCGTGGAGCTGGTGGCGCAGCGCTACCTCAACGCCTTCGAGGAGGCCCGCGAGCGCATGAAGGGGCAACCCGCCGCCGAATTTGAAGTGATCCGCGACTGGCTGCTCGGCTACGGCCTTGCCCAAGGCCTGAACGAGCGTGAGCTGGAATACGTGGACGAGACGGCGGCCCACCTCCTGCGCGGCGGAATTCAGCCGAGCCAGGTCGTCGAAGTGCCGCTGGAGCGCGACCTGGAAGGCTTGCGGGGCGATCACCCGGTGCTGGGCGAGGGCCGTCGCTACCACCTGCATTACAACCACTTCCTGCGCAAGCTCCGCCGCTTCGAGGGCGATACCATGCCCCAGTGGCTGGCCTTCGACCGCCGCAAGCACGAGCTGGTCGAGACCCTGCGCGTAAAGCTGAGGCTCGACGAGTTCAAGCCGCAGGTGATGAGCGCCTTTGTGCGTAACCGCTTGCTCGACGAAGTCTTCCTGCCCCTCATTGGCGACAACCTGGCCAAGCAGATCGGCACCGCCGGCGAGAACACCCGCACCGACCGCATGGGCATGCTGCTGCTCATCTCGCCGCCCGGCTACGGCAAGACGACCCTGATGGAGTATGTCGCCAACCGCCTCGGCATCACCTTCGTCAAGGTCAACGGCCCGGCCATCGGGCACGACGTCACCAGCCTCGACCCCAGCGAAGCCCGCAACGCGAGCGCCCGCGAGGAGGTCAACAAGCTGAATCTCGCTTTCGAGATGGGCGACAACGTGATGATCTACCTCGACGACATCCAGCACACCAACCCGGAGCTGCTGCAGAAGTTCATCTCGCTCTGCGACGGGCAGCGCAAGATCGAGGGCGTCTACAACGGCGTGGCGCGTACCTACGACTTGCGCGGCAAGAAGGTGGCCGTCGTTATGGCCGGCAACCCTTACACCGAGACGGGGGGGCGCTTCCAGATCCCCGACATGTTGGCCAACCGCGCCGACACCTACAACCTGGGCGACATGGTGCAGCAAAACCGCACCGCCTTCGAGGCCAGCTACCTCGAAAACTGCCTCACTTCCAATCCTGCGCTCAGCACGCTCGCAGGCAAGGCACGCGAAGACGTCTACGCCGTCATGCGCATCGCGGAGACGGGCAGCCATGAAGGCGTCGACTTTGTCGGCAACTATTCGATGGAAGAGGTCAACGAGATGGTCACCGTCACGCGTCACCTGATGCGCGTGCGCGACACCGTCCTGCGCGTCAACCTCGAGTATATCCGCAGCGCCGCCACGGCAGACAACTACCGCACCGAGCCGCCCTTCAAGCTCCAGGGCTCCTACCGCAACATGAACCGGATGGCGGAAAAGGTGTTGCCGCTCATGACGCCGGGCGAGGTGGATGCGCTCGTCTTGCAGCACTACGTGGGCGAAGCCCAGACCCTCACCACCGGGGCGGAGTCGAATCTCCTGAAGTTCCGTGAGATGGAGGGCCTCTTGACCGAGCAGGAACAGGCGCGCTGGGCCCTCGTCAAGGAACGCTACGTGCGCAACTCCGTGATGGGTGCGAAGGATCAGGACCCCGTCGACCGCGTGGTCGGCGCAGTGCACGACCTGACCCAAGGCGTCGGCAAGATTTCCAGCCAGCTGGAGACGGCGGTGGGCCAGCAGGGCCAGCCGGTGATGCTCGACCCTGCCTTCCGCGCGGAAGTATCAACCCATTTGGCCCAGTTCGGGCAAGGGCAGGCGCAAGTGGCCCAGCTACTGGAGCGCCCGCTGCCGCCGCTCGCCCTTACCCCCGACAGCCTGGGCGCGCTCCGCCAAGATCTGACCACGCTCACGCAGTCCCTGGCCGCGCTGCAAGGGCAGGTGGGGCGTTCGCTCGCGCCTTTGGCCGAGGCCGCACAACGCCCCGCCACGCCTGCAACGCTGCACCTGCCGCCGGAGTTTTCCGCCTCGCTGGGGCAGCTTGCCGAGACTGTGGTCGAGCCTCTGCGCCGACTCGACGCTCAGCTCCAGCATCTCACCCCTTCGGCCGCACCCGAAAACACGGCCTTAACCCACCACATCGAGCTATCCGACGATATCAAATGGCAACTGCGCACCCTTCTGCGCGCCTTCAACCGCCTCTTCCTGCGGATCGGGCTCGACCCGCTCCCGGAAAGCCAGGCGCATGACGACTAGATGCGCTACGCGGTCGGCTCCTGCGTCGCGTCTTCACCGGCCTTGCAAACGCGTTGCAGGGCGGCGTGCATCTCCTCGGGGCGGATGGGCTTGCTGACGAAGTCGTCCATCCCGGCGGAAAGGCACGCGTCCCGCGCTTCAGACATGGCCGAAGCGGTCAGGGCTATCACGCAAACGTTCGCATCGACGCCTGGCAAGGATCCGGAACGAATCCGCCGCGTGGCCTCGTAGCCGTCGACGCCCGGCATCTGGCAATCCATCAATACCGCGTCGAAAGGCTGCTGGGCCAGGCGATCGAGTGCTTCCTGCCCGTCGCTCACGATCTCTACCCGGTGCCCCATCGAGGCAAGCAGGCGGCGAATGACGGTCTGGTTGACGGCGTTGTCGTCGGCCACCAACAAATCCAGGGAACGCTGAACAGGGTTCAGGCCTGGGGTAGGGGCGCTGGGCCGGGGATGACGCTTGTTTCCCTCTTGGCCGTTGCGCTGCAGGGTGAGGGTAAACCAGAATTCCGAGCCCCGGCCCGACTCGCTGGACAGGCCGATCTGGCCGCCCATCAGGTGGATCAGTTGTTGGCAGATCGACAAGCCGAGCCCGGTGCCGCCAAACTTGCGGGCCGGGGCGTCATGGACTTGCGTGAAGGGCTGGAAAAGCTGGGCCTGGGCTGCCTGGGCAATGCCAATCCCCGTGTCACGCACGGCCATGCGAAATGTCACGCTGCAGTCGGAGTGCTCCAGCTCGCGTGCGACAATCGTGACGCTACCCTGCGTGGTAAATTTCAGCGCGTTGCCCACCAGGTTGGTCAACACCTGCCGAATCCGCCCGGCATCGCCCCACAAAGGCTCGCTGAGGGCGGGGTCGATCTCCAGATTCAGCGCGAGGCCCTTCTTGTCTGCGGCCGGAGCGAGCAGGGCCGCAACATCTTCGACCAAGGGGGCGAGCTCGAATCTCTCCGGCGTGATCTCCAGCTTGCCGGCCTCGATCTTGGAAAAGTCGAGAATGTCGTTGAGGATCGTCAGCAGGTTTTCGGAGCTGTGCTTGATCAGGCGACCCATGTCAGCCTGCTCCGCGTCCAGCGAAGTGCGGTTGAGCAGATCGGTGAGTCCAATGATGCCGTTCATGGGCGTGCGGATCTCATGGCTCATGATCGCGAGAAAGTTGCTCTTGGCCTGTTGGGCCGCTTCCGCCGTTTCCTTCGCCTTCTCCAGCTTCTCGCCATGCAAGCGCTCGGCCTCCAGCAGTTCGCGTTGGACGAGGCTGACGCTTGCCACCGTCAGAGGCGCGAGGGCCATGAGCACGAGGCCGAGACGCACCGAGGCCATGGCCGCCATCGGATCTTCGCCGAGCGGTATGGCGATGAACTGGGTAGCGATGGCTACCATCATGCCGCTGCAGAGGGCCGTTGTAAGGGTAGCGGTGGAGAAAAGGCTGTAGCTGAGCGCGCACCAGAGCAGGGCGGGCACAGGAAAGGCCATCGAGCCCGGGCCGTCTATCAGCACCGCGAGGAAGAGGGACGCGAGGAGGGCCGCTGCCGGAGCCAACCTTTTGGCCCAGCGCAGCTTCCCCATCTCCCGCAACTTCTCGCATAGAGCCGCACCGGTTGGGAAGGTCAGCAGCATCGGCAGGACGATGACGGCGTTGACCAACTCGGCGGTAGACCAGAATCCGAAGCCGGCCCAGTAAGGTTTATCGAAATAAACGGGCGCAGTGCCAGCGCCTACCGTCGCGGCGGCGATCGAGTAGATGGTGCAGGCTGCGAAGAGGTAGAGCACGGAAAGGGGGCGTCGCAACTGGCGATCGGCCTCGTTCATGCGCATCAGCAGCAGGTACCCGGTGAAGATTGCCACCATATTGGCACTCGTCAGCCACAGGGTCAGATGCCAAGTGGTACCCGCCAGCACGTCGGCGGCAACGAGGGCCACGAAGGCTGCGACCCAGTTGGGTAGCGCCGCGTAACGAGGCGTGCGGATCATCAACCCGATCAGCAGGGCATTGGCGGGCCAGAAGGCGGCCAAAAAACCGATCTGGCGCGTAAAGATGCCAAAGAGCGCAGCCGCCAGGACGATTCCGGCCATAATGAGCGGATCTTTGACGGAATGATGAAGCAAGCTCTTGCGCATGCAGAAATTCGGCCGGGAGTATAAGGAGTGCTACGCTCCTTAAAAATCGGCGTTTTCGCTCTCCGAATTTAGCCTAAATTAGGGCTTTAGCCTCTGGTTGTGCTTGCAGATTTACTTTATGCGCGCGGCTAACGTACCGCTAACGCAAGGCCGACCAGGGGCAGGCGGACGACGAAGCGCGTTCCTTGCTGCGGGGCACTATCGATCTCCAGCATTCCCTCGTTGCGGGCAATGAACTCGCGGCAGATGAGCAGGCCCAGCCCGCTTCCTTTTTCTCCCCGGGTGCCGGTGGCCGAGTGGATCCGGGTCTGCCGCAGCAGTCCCTTGGCCACTCCCTGTTCCATGCCGACTCCTTCGTCGGCGATCTCGAACTCGTGCCACGACTCGCTCTGGCGCTCGCACACACTGATGCGGCCACCTTCATGGCTGAACTTGATGGCATTGCCAATCAGGTTTCGAAAAACCGTCTGCAGCATGTGCGGGTCGGCATAAACGACCGTATGCGGTGCGATCCGCGAGTCGATCAGCAGCCGCTTGCGCTGGATGGAAGGCAGCAGCAGGTCGAGCGTGCTATCGACCAAAACCCCCGGCTGGACGAAACCCGGACGGTAGGGGATGTCGTTGGTCTGGGTACGCGCCCAGTCGAGCAGGTTGTGGAGCAGTTGGGACGCCTCCTGCGCGCTGCGTTGGATCACTTGGGCGCGGCGTTGCTGCTCCTGCGGCTCGCAAAAGCCCTGTTCGTCTTCGATCAGCTCGGCCACGCTTTCGATCGCATAAAGCGGGTTGCGCAAATCATGTCCCACGATGGAAAAGATGCGGTCCTTGGTCGCGTTGAGGCGGCGCAGATCCGCTGCCTGGGCCTCGATCCGCTCGTTTTGCGCCAAAATCTCGCCCTGTCGCGCGGTCAGATGATCGTTTGCCAGCTCCAGCGCCTCGGCCTGTTCGGCGATTTGTCTGCGCTGCTCGGCCAGCTCCCGGTTGTAGCGCTGCAGGCGGCGACGGCTCCAGTAGACGAAAGCCGAGAAGCCCATCAGCAGGGCCATCCCCGCGATCATGCCCCAGCGTACGTTGCGGCGCAGGGTCGCCTTCTCATGTTCGCTGTGCAACAGCTCCTGCAGGTTCTGGGCGTCGCGGATGATCTCCGTCGTGTTGGCGTAAAAGGCCTCGTCGTCGTCCGCCGTCAACAAGTCGAAATTGACTTCCTCGGCCAAGGCTTCCGCGCGGTTGGTGTAATCCACGGCCAGCTCCAGCTGCCCCAGGTCGCGGTAGACGAAGGCTGCCGTGAGGTAGGCGGCGGCGAGATCGCCCCACAGTTTGTGTTCCTCGAAATAGCGCTGCGCAAAATCCAGATAACGCTCCGCCAATACAGCGTCGCCCGCCTCGGCCAGGCTCAGGATCACCGCGTCGAAGTCGTTTTCCTCGGCGTGGAGCACGGCGGCCACCTGCTCTTCCGTCAACGGATGGGCAAAAGGGTTGTTCTTGAGAAAGAGCAGGCTGAGGTGGAAATCGAAGAGCGCCGCTGGCAGCTCGCGCAGGTTGTTGTTGGAGATGTCGAGGTCGCGCAGATTGCGTAGGCGGTCGATGTCGGGCCACAGGTGGCTTAGCTGGTTGGAGCCGACGACCAGTTCGCCTAGTTGGTCGAGTTCGAGGATCGAGGCCGGCAGCTCGGTCAACTGGTTGCGGGCCACCTTCAGCTCTTCAAGCTCCGTCAGCTGCCCCACCTCGTCGGGCAGACGCGTCAGGCGGTTTTCGTTCAGCTCGATCTCGGTCAACTGGTGCAGCTGGGCGACGGCGGCGGGCAGCTCGCGGATGCGGTTGCGCGAGGCCTCCAACTCTGAGAGCGTGCCGATGGTAAACAGCTCGGGCGGCAGCTCCTCCAGCTCGTTGTCGTTCAGCTCCAGCTCCACCAGCTTTTGCAGGCGCCCGATCTCCGGCGGCACCACTGCGATCCGGTTGTGGTTGAGCAGCAGGATGCGGAGGTTGGGCAGCCCCGTCACTTCCAGCGGGAAGGCTTCCAGCCCCTGCCGCGAAAGGTCGAGCTTGTAGACCTTCTCCGGCTCGGCCAACGCGCTTTCCAGGTGGTAGTGCCACACCGCGTTGACGAGGTCTTCCTTCGAGAGCGTGCTGCCCTGACCCCAGCCGAGGTGGCTGACGCAGACGGCGATCAGGGTGAGGAAGCTCAGGCGCATGAGGGCTGAACGGTCGATTTTACCATAACGGGCGGGGCCGGGGCGTGACGTTTCGGTGACGTTGTCGACGAAAAACCCGCACCTGGAGGGGTGCGGGCTCTCTCAACTCTCTTACCGGCGGCCTTGGGGGGCGCGCGGGTTATAGCTTGTATCGACCTCAAGTCCCAACGCTTCGGCTACCCGTTCCCAAGGTACCCACTTGAAATTTGTGGCGTAGTCGCCGGGCCCGTCTCCACGGTCTTGCCCGTCGTGTACGATCAGCACCCCTTGGGGGAAGAGCGGCCCCAGCGGCATGTTGGTCACGTCGAGGCCGTCGCAGTCCTGGCTGCCGTCGATCCCCTCGCCATTGGCCACCACCGCAAACGACCCGACAAAGGCGTGATTGGCGCGGTCGTAGACCGCAAAGGTGTTGCTGCCCTGGCTCGATACGAGGATGTAGCCCCGGCCGTCGGGCAGGTAGTAGATCGTGACGCCCTCGATGTCTTCGCGCAGGTTGTCGTCGCCCGCCGCCGCGAGGAAATCGTCTGCCGTCAGCGTGGTGACGGCTTCGGTCGGCTCGGCATCGACATGGTAGACTGCGGTCGGCTCCTGACAAACGTAGAGGATGCCGCGCTCCTGGTCGACTACCATGCCTTCGGCGTGCTCGTCTTCTTCGCCGCCGGCGAGCACGATTTCGCGCACCGGTTCCCAGCCCACCTTGGCGCCCTTGGCCACAAGGCGGACTTGCGCCACGCGGTTGGTGCCGTTTTGGGTGGCAAAGGCGTAATAGCTGCCGTCGACGGGGCTGACATAGGCAGCGCTGCCATAGGCGGTGTCTTCGCCCGGCTCGCCGTCGAAGAGCTTGGGCGAGGCGTAATCCGTCACGTCGATCAAGTACGGCGCGTCGGGCTGGATGCGATAGAGGCCCAACTGGTCGCTGAAGCGGTCGGTAAACACCGCCAGGTCGACCTTTTCACCGCCCAGCGGGAAGCCATAGACCACATCCACGTTGTTGAAACGGATGTCGCCCGGCTGCGCGTCTTTCAGGGTGCGGCCCTGCGCGTCATAGATCGAGTAGCCGGCCTCTTTCTGGGTGGCGAGCACGAGGCTGCGGCTGGGGTCGGTGGGGTGGTGCCAGAAGGCCGGGTCGTCCGCATCCGGCGGGGTGAAGGTGGTGCGCGCGGTCTCGACGGTCGGCATCACGAGTGCCGCCGCCAGCTCCGAGACGTTGATTCGCCCAGGAGTTAGGTGGCCCTTCGCCGGCACGTTCTTCGAGGCCGAAGCGGCATAGGCATCGCCGTCGAGGCTGCCGTAGGTCCAAGAATCAGGGCCGGTCAGGCGGTTGTCGCGATAGCGGGTCACGGCTTGCACCGGGTAGTCGACCCACACGCGTTCGTCTTCCTGCACGGTAATGAAGCGCGGGTTGCTCGTCCACGCAAGGCGGTCCATCTCCTGCACGCCTGCGGGCACGCGCAGCAGGTTGTCGCGCAGTTCGAGGTTCTGGCGGCTCAGGTCCACCTTTGGGCTGTAGACGAGATGCAGGCTGGCCACATCGGCGGCGAAAACTTGCTGTAGTGCGTCGCTTTGAGCCTGGGCGGGGCCGTAGAAGATACCGTCGAGGTTGGTGGCCTGGCCGTCGAGGCTCATGACGAGCACGACTTCATGGCCCGCCACGCCGACGAGATACACGTGGTCCAGCGACTGGTGGGGGTGGCCGAGAACTTCCACGAAGCCGCCACTGGACGTGTTGGGCGCTGCCACTTCGTTGAGCAGCGCAAACGGCGCGTAGGCAAAGTTGGGATGGCCGGGCGTCACCTTCGCATTGGGGGGCAGGTTGACGCTGGCCGCATTGGGGTTGTAGCGATTGCTTTCGGGGCTGGTCTCCTGGAGGCCACCATTGGCCCAGGCGGAGGCGGCGTTGGCCTCGTGGTGGTCGCGCAGACGGCTGGCGGCATCGGGACCACCGGCGGACTGGTTGAGCAGCGCCGGGGTGTAGCCTACGCCCGCGCCATTGTCGAGCCAGCCCACGCTGTCGACGATCTGGGTGCCGGTTGGCAAGGCCAGCTCACCCGCGTTGTTCGGGTCCAGGTCATCGCCTGCGCGGAAGGAGAGCTGCGTACCCTGCACGAGCAGGAAGGTCACGGCGTCGTGTTCAATCAATCCGTCGGGGTGGGAGTCGTCGCTGTAGGAGCGGATCTCCGGCAGCTCCAGCACAGCCGTCTCGCGGGCGGCATCGGCGTACTGGCCGGGTCCGCGGACCAGCAACAGGCCGTTGGCGCCCAGGCGTTGGCCGTCGAGATTTACCGCGATATCTACCGTGCCCGGGTTGTCGGCGTCATCGCCGTCGATCACGAGCAGCCAGGTATTCTGGATCGGCTGCCCTGCGGGCCCTACTAGCTCGATGAATTGCAGGGCGTGGACGTCGTCCGGGATGCCGGCTTTGACCTCGTTGAGGCGCAGGCCGGAGTCGTTGCGGGAAGAGGAGAGGGCAGGGGTGTTCTGGCAGGCGGTGAGGCCCAGCAGCAGCGCTCCAAGCGTGCCGCACAGGGGCGGGAAAGTCGTCTTCATGTTGGGCAGATGGGATAGTTCACGGATGCGCCGGCGGCAGGGTGGCGGCGGCGGATAAGAGACGGGCGGGCGCAGGATTGGGACCGCGCCCGCCCGAGTTTCGTTCAGAGCAAAGGGCTCGGTATTACAGGCTCCACTTCAGGCCGAGCACAGCCGACCAGCCGTATTCCTCGAACTGCGCGAGGCGACCCGATTCGCCCCAATAAGCGCGCAGCGGCTCGTTGGTCACGTTGATCAGGTCGGCAAAAACCGTCCAGTTGTGGGCGAAGGTGTAAGACGCGCTGATGTCGACCTGGAAGTGGCTGTCGATGTAGCGGTCGGCCAAGGCCTCTTCGCCCAGCTCGTCCAGGTAGCCATCGCGGTAAGTGCCGGAGACGCGGACAAAGAAGTTGCCGTAGTCGTAGGAGAGGGCGACGTTGCCCACCAGGTCGGACTGCTTGACGAAGGGCATGTCGCCGCGTTCGAGCACTTCGGCCTCGCTCTCCGACCACGTGGCGTTGGCGAGGAAGGTGAAGCCCTCGACCGGCAAGAAGGTCAGGCGCTGTTGGTAGCCCAGCTCCACGCCGGTAATGTCGCCCGATTCGCCGTTGCGGTAGGTGCTGATGTCGTTGCCCGTGGCGTCGTCGGTGAATTCGTAGCCGTAGATAAAGTTGTCGACCTTCTTGTGGAACACCGCCATGGAGACCACCCCCAGGTTCTGGAAGTAGTATTCGAGCGAGGCATCCCAGTTCATGGATTCATAGGGATCCAGCTCCGGGTTGCCCTGTTCGATCTCGTCGCCATCGACGACGATACCCGGTGAGAGCTGGGCGAAGGTGGGGCGGGCGAAGGCATTCGTCCACGAGGCGCGGGCGATGAAGTCGGGCGTGATCTCGTAGCGGAAGTGCACGCCGGGCAGGAAGTTCGTGTAGTCGCTCTCGAACTCCGTTTCGGTCACCATCTCGCTGTCGCCATCATAGCGGAAGCCCTTGGTTTGGAAGTCGGTATGCTCGAGGCGGGCACCGGCGATCACGTTCAGTTGGCCGAAGGTCATGCCGCCCATCGCGTAGGTGGCCCACACGTATTCGTCTGCATCGAAGTCTTCGACCACGTTGCCTTCGAGGTCGTCTTCCATCGCGAACGCGCCCTCATTGGCGCGGAAGTAATCGCGGATGCTCTCCGTCACGAGCGGAAGGCGGGTGCGGTAGGCATCGCGGACGTCGCTCTCGACAAAGCCGGCCAGCTCGTCGAGGTCGCCCGGGTTGTCGTCGGAGACGCGGACGCTGACGTCGCTCGTCTTGTTTTTGGCGCGGACCATGCCGCCCACCTTGGCGTAGCTCTGGAAGCTGTCTTCAAAGTCGTAGCGGGCGTTGAATTCGGCCGTGTAATGCTTTTCCTCCACGTCCTGACGGGCAGCCTCGACTTCATCGAATTCGTAGCTGTTGGCGTCGTAGGGGTCGATGTCCGAGCCTGGGCCGGCAAAGTTGATGCCCAGCGTATCGCCGCGCGTATTGCTGAAGGCGAAGTCGGGATTGATGCGGTAGACCTCGAAGTCGCCGTCGCTCGGGTCGGTGTGGTTGGCGTCTTCGAGCAGTTCGAACTTGGCCTCGAAATCGTAAGGCGTCTCTTCCTTGGCGAAGGAGAAGCCAGCCTTGTAATCGAGCGTGAGGCTGTCGATCCGGTTGAGGCCGCCGGCGGAGATGGCGTAGATCGACATCGTTTCTTCGCGGTCCTTGATCTCGCGGGCCAGGCCCACATTTTCGGCGGTGTAGCCGTTGTCGCCCAGCCCGGTGAACTCGGTGATGTCGCCTTCGTCCTCGTTTTCATCTTCCCACTCTTCGCCAAAGCTCAGCACTCCGGCGTGGCGGATTTCCTGGTCGGTATACTCGCTCAGGCTGCCGCGCAGGTAGTATTGGGCCGTGTCGGTGGGGCGGTAATCGAGGTTGAAGCTCAGGCCGTGGCGCTCGCGACTCAGGTTGTACTCGCGGATCTCCATCGCGTCGGTCATGGCCCAGTATTCCTGGCCATCGTCGCCCTCCACCAGCTCCCAAGGCTCGGACTCCATGTTGTCGGAGCCAAACTTGCGCTCGGAGGCGACGGCGGAGAGGGCGATGCCCCACTTGCGGTCGGCATCGAGGAAGTCGGAATAGAAGGCGCTGAACTTGTAGCCAAACTCGTCCGTCAAGTCCGAGTAGAGGGCGGCGCCGGAGGCCGTGATGAAGCGCTCGTCGCGGTCGAACGCGCTGGGCGTCACGAGGTTGATGTGGCCGCCGATGGAGTCGCCCGGCTGGTCGGGCAGCACGGCCTTGGTCACTTCGAGGGAGGCGAGAGTCTCGGTCGGGATGGTGTCGAGCAACGTCTTGCGCTCGTCCGCGCCAGGAGTGGCGAGGGCCACGCCGTCGATCGACACGCTGTTGAGCTCCGGGTCGATCCCGCGGATGATCACGAAGCGGCCTTCGCCCTGGTCGCGCTCGATGGAGACGCCCGGGAGGCGGGAAAGGGCCTCGGCGGCGTTTTCGTCGGGGAACTTGCCGATGGCGTCGGCCGAGACCACGTTGCGCAGGTTGTCGGACACGCGCTGCTGGTTGAGCGCACGGGCGGTGCCGAGGGCGCGACCCTGGACCACAAACGCATCCATTTCAAAAATTTCGAGCCCTAGGCTCATGTCGGCCTGTGCGGTGCGGGCGTCGGCCACGTCCACTACCTGGCTCTTGGTCTCGGAGCCCAGGTAGTCGAAGCGCAGCGTTTGCGTGCCGGCGGGGAGCTGGAGGTAGTAGCGGCCGCTGCGGTCGGTCGTGGTGGTGGCGCCGTTGGCGGACACCTGGACGCCTTCGAGGCTCAGGCCGGTCTGCGCGTCGCGTACGATCCCGGTTACGGTGCCATCGGCCCAGAGAGAGGAGCCGGAGGCCAGCATCAGCGCCAGCGAACTCAGCGAGAGGAGGGTTTTACGAATCATGGGAAGTGGTTTTCAGCAATGCAGTTGGGTAGGCTCAGTCACAAGTTGCCCTCCTTCTTGGCATCCGCCGTGCCGTCACGTTCAGGTTACGCGGTCAAAGCCTTCGCCATCACCGCTTTGGAGCACAGGTTACGCTTGTGTAAACTGTTTTTGATCAACGGCTGATCGCATGCCCGGTCAAAAATTGACCGCTTTTGAGGTTGCAGGTTCTGTAATTGAGCATCGAATGAGCGCATGTCCGATCGCGTGCTGATCATCGAAGACCGCGAAGAGTTCTCCGCCGCTTACCAGCGCATGCTGGCGGGGGAGGGCTGGTCCAGCCGCGTCTTTGCCACGGCCCGCCCGGCGCTCGAACACCTGCGCCTCGAAGCCGGGATGTACGACTGCATCATCAGCGACTACCAGTTGCCCGACCTCGACGGCCTGACGCTCCTGCGTATCCTGCAAAAGGAATTCGCCGCCATCCCTGTGATCCTCATCACCGGCCACGGCAGCGTGCAGACGGCCATCGAGGCGATGAAGCACGGCGCCTACGACTACCTCGAAAAGCCGGTCGAGCGGGAGACCTTCCTCAAAGTCCTCGGGCAGGCCATTGCGCAGAAGCGCCGCTCGGTCGATGCCGTATCGATCGAGGCCGCGGCCGAAGCCGCCCCGCTGATCGTCGGTCGTTCGCGTGCCATGATCGGCGTTTACAAGGAGATCGGGCGCGTGGCCCAGTTTACGGCCCCGGTGTTGATCCAGGGCGAAACCGGCACGGGCAAAGACCTTGTCGCCTCCGCCATCCACCGCAACAGCCCGCGCCAAGGCCAGCCCTTCAAGGCCATCAACTGCTCGGCCATCCCCGAAAACCTGCTCGAAAGCGAGTTGTTCGGCCACGAAAAAGGCGCGTTTACGGGCGCCCATGCCACCCGCAAGGGCCTCTTTGAAGCTACCGACCAAGGCACGCTCTTTCTCGATGAAATTGGCGACATGCCGCTCGCCCTGCAGGCCAAGCTCTTGCGCGTGCTGCAAAGCGGCGTGATCCAGCGCGTCGGCGGCACGCAAGACATTCAGGTAAACGTGCGCGTGCTGGCGGCGACCCACCGCAACCTCCACGAGATGATCGCGCGGCAGGCTTTCCGCGAAGACCTCTACCACCGCCTTGCCGCTGCTGAGGTGCGCCTGCCGCCCCTGCGCGAGCGTCCGGAAGACATCCCCTTGCTTACGCACTACTTCCTCCAGCACTACGCGCGCGAGCTGGGCATGGAGAAAGCGACCATCGCGCAGGAAGCCATCGACTACATCGCCCAACAACCCTGGCCGGGCAACGTGCGTGAGCTGCAGAACACTCTGCGCAAGGCCCTGATGCGCGCCCGCAACCTCTGCATTACCCGCGAGAACGTGGCGGCAGCCTCCGAAAACCCCGCCAGCGTGGCCCCCGTTGCGCTGGTGCCCGAGCCGGTGCATCCGGTTGCCCCGCTCAATCCCGCCGAAGCCCTCGCGCGGTGGGTGGACGCCCAACTATCGGGGGCCGATCTGGAACGCGAAACTGCCCTGCGCGAGCGCCTGCTCCTGCAGCTCGACGAAGTGCTGTTTCCACGCCTGCTGGAGCGGCTGGGCGACAACCGCACCCGCGCGGCGCAGATCCTCGGCATCACGCGCAACACCTTCCGCAAGCGCCTGGGGGAATTGCCGCCAAAGGATTGACGCGGGCTGTCGCAGCCGGTTTGTTCAAGGCCAACCTCATGAAAACCGAGGTGAAACTGGCTGGGTCTGCCGTTGAACGTTCATCAGATGATCGTGGTGTAAGTTATTATGGTTGAATTGCAACGGATGCCGGTTTTTGCGGTTTTCATAGATGTTGTCCCATTCTGCGAAGATATCCGCAATCCCCGAACTGATCATATGAAAGTAACCCTCCCCTCGTTTTTTGCCGCCCTTACGCTTCTGGGCAGCAGCGCTGCCTTCGCGCAGGAAAAGACCGTGCCCGAGCCCGGCCAGATCCCGCCGCACCCGATCCGCATGGATCTCAAGATCCCGGCCTTCCCCGGTGCCTGGGGTGGCGGCATGCAGGCCACGGGCGGTCGTGGCGGCAAGGTGATGATCGTCACCAACCTCAACGACAGCGGCCCCGGCAGCTTCCGTGAGGCAGCCGAAGCCGAAGGCCCCCGCATCGTGGTCTTCCGCGTCGCCGGCATCATCGAGCTTGAGTCGGATATCGACATCAACCACCCCGATATCACGATCGCTGGCCAATCGGCCCCGGGCGACGGCATTTGCCTCGCCTACAATTCGCTCAATATCAACACGAGCAATGTCATCGTTCGACACCTCCGCTCCCGCCGCGGACGTCCCGAAGGCGGACAAGGTTCGGATAACATTGGCGGCAACCCCATCGGCCAGATCATCATCGACCACTGCTCCTCCAGCTGGGGCATGGACGAAAACCTCTCGCTCTACCGCCGCATGGAGCCTCAGGAAAAGGGTGGCGACCGTAAGTACCCGGTCGAAAACCTGACCATCCAGTGGTCCATTTCCAGCGAAGCCCTCAACGCCAAGAACCACGCGTTCGGCGGCACCTGGGGCGGCAAGGACTCCACCTTCCACCACAACCTCTTTGCCAGCAACACCGCCCGCAACCCCTCCATCGGGATGTCCGGCGAGTTCGACTACCGCAACAACGTGGTGTTCAACTGGGGCCACCGGACGATGGATGGCGGCGACGAAACCTCGCTGATCAACGTCATCAACAACTACTACAAGCCCGGCCCGGCCGCGAGCAAGGACATGAAGGATGTCTTGGTGCGCCTGACCCCCAACGTCCGCAACATGTATTCGCCCGGCAGCGAGTGGCGTGCCGGCGACTGGTATCCGAAGGCTCCCGCCCGCCCCGGCAAGTGGTACATCGCCGGTAACGTGATGGAAGGCCACCCCGCAGTGACCAAGGACAACTGGAAGGGCGTCCAGGTCGAAGATCTCGACGAGATGGAAATGTTCGACAGCGAGGCAAAGCTCAAGCAGTTCGCCCGCGTCTACACGCCCTTCGAAGGCTGGCCGGTCAAGCAGGAGACCGCCCACGAGGCCTACAAATCCGTCCTCGCAAAGGTCGGTGCCACGCTGCCCCGCCGCGACTCGGTGGACCAGCGCGTGATCGAGTCGGTCCGCACGGGCAAGGTGGTTTCCGGTGACGGTATTATCGACGACCCGAAGGAAGTGGGCGGCTACCCGAACTACACTTTCTCGCCCGACGAAGTGCCGGTCGACTCCGACAACGACGGCATGCCCGACGAGTGGGAAATCCGCTACGGCCTCGACCCGCACAACCCCGCCGATGCCGCTGAAGATGCCGACGGCGATGGCTACACCAACATCGAGGAATACCTCAACGGCACCAACCCGCAGGAATACATCGACTACCTGAACCTCGGCAACAACGTCGACACCATCAGCTAATCGACTCTGCAACAGGCTTTACCCAGGCTCCGGCAACACCTGCCGGGGCCTTTTTTGTGCCTCAGTCAAAGAAGTCGCCCCGCTCGATGCTGGCGACGACGGCCTCGGGCAGGCCGGAGTTCTCTAGCGTCTGCTCGTCCATCGAGCCGCTGCGATACGCATCGGCATACACCTCCGTCACCGCCTGCTGGCGACGAGCGAGGTCGTGGATCGAAGCCGCCCACTCGTAGGCCATCTCATAGCGCTGCTGCGCGACCAGATACTGCGCTACCAGATGGATGCTGTCGTCAAACACTGGGCTGGAAGCGTTTTCGTTCAGCCAGGCGGTGGCGGCCGGCGGGTCCTGAATCACCCAATGCTTCAGCGTGCGGTTAAGTGCTTCACGGTCGGCAAAGCCGAGTTGCGCCACGAGGTTGGCCTCGTTGGGGTCCCGACCCCCGGGTGCATGGAAGACCGGGGGTTGCTCGACCAGAGCCGTTTCGGTCGGTCGCGCACTCAAGGCGGCCTCCAACTCGCCAATTCGGCTCTGGGCACGCCGCAAATCGTTTGTCAGTGCAAAGACCGATTCATGCAGCTCGATCAGCTTGGCCGTCTGGTCGGGCGCGGCCAGCTCGCGCATTGCCGGGGCAGGGGAGCGGGCGGGCTCATCCGTGGGGCGAAGGCTCATCCACGCCAGCAAGCCGGCTGCCACCAACCACCCCGAGCCGAGACTGAGCGTGCGCCACCCCATGGCTTCAAACCAGAGCCGGAACTGTGCCGGGGTTCGCTTCCGGTTCTATTCTGTTCGATTCTGCCAACTCCTCTTCCAGCCCATCGAAACGCATCAGGCGAGCACTGTTGAAGATGACAAAAAATGCGCTGAACTCGTGGAAAAATGCGGCCAGGATCGGGCTGACAAAGCCTGCGGTCGACAGCACGATGGCGACCACGATCAGCCCAAAGCCGCAAAGCAGGTTCTGGTTGATAATGCCCACCGTGCGGTGCGACAGCTCCAGCAGGTCGGCCAGGCGGCGCAGGTCGTTTGTCATCAGGGCCACATCGGCGGTGTTGACGGCCACATCGTTGCCGAGGGCGCCCATCGCCACGCCCAGGTCGCCCGAAGCAAGCGCCGGGGCATCATTGAGACCGTCGCCGACCACCATCACCTTGCAGCCGCTTTCCTTCAGCTTGGTGATCTCGATCTGCTTGTCTTCCGGCAGGCACTCGGCGCGAAACTCCGCAATGCCTACGCGCGCCGCAATCGCCTCCGCCACCGGCTGGCGGTCGCCCGTCAGCATCACAAAACGCTCGATCCCGATGTAGCGCAGACGCTCCAGCGCCTCCGCCGTTTCCGGGCGCAGTTGGTCGGCCAGCCCAAAAGTCGCGATCTGCTGGCCGTCCACCGCGAGGTGAATCAAGCTCAGCGGCTGGTCGGTCGGCAGCCCCTCGACGGTCACGCCTTGCTCCTCCAGCCACAGCTTTCGGCCCACCAGCACGCGCTGCTCGCCCACGGTTGCCGTTACGCCGCGCCCTGGGGCTTCGCTCAAGTCTTGCACTTCGGGCAGCGACAGGTGGCGCGCGGCCTCCCGAATTGCCTTGGCCACCGGGTGGTTCGAGTGCTGCTCCAGGGCGGAAGCAAGCGCCAGGGCGGCCTCTTCGGTCCAGCCGCCATGCGTGCGGATCTCTTCCACCCGCAGCACGCCTTGGGTCAGCGTGCCCGTTTTGTCAAAGACCACCGTGTCGATCTGGCGGCCCAGCTCGAGGTTGCGCGTGCTCTTGATCAGCATGCCCAGGCGCGAAGCGCTGGAGATCGCCCCGACCATGGCGGACGGGCTGGCGAGTACGAAGGCGCAGGGGATCGACACGATCAGCACCGCAATCGCGCGGTCGACATCGCGGGTAAAGAAGAAGACGCAAGCCGCGATCAGGATAATCAACGGCGTATAATAGCGCGCGTAGTCTTCCGCCATGCGGATGATCGGGGCCTCGGACTCCTTGGCCTCTTCGATAATCTGCTGCACCTTGGCCACGACGGTGTCACCGGCTTCCTTCACCACGCGGGCTTCGAGTAGGCCGGTGAGGTTGGTCGTGCCGGCAAAGATCTCCGCACCTTCACCGGCGTCGACCGGCAAGGACTCGCCGGTGATGTTGGCCTGGTCGAGCTGTGAGTGGCCGCTGATCACCAAGGCGTCGGTCGGGACAAAATCGCCAGGGCGGATGCGGACGCGCTCGCCCACCTTCAGCTCGGCGGCGTCGACCTCCTCCTCGGTGCCGTCGTCGCGCAGGCGGCGCGCCCGGACTTCCGAGAGCTTGCGCAGGCGGGCAAGGGCACTTTCGACCCCCAGCACGGTGCGCTCTTCCAGCATCTGGCCGAGCACGAGGATGATCGCGACGATCCCGCCGGTCACGTATTTGCCGGTGGCGAGGGTGGCGGCGAGGGCGAGGACCACATATTGGTCCATATAAAACTGGGTGGCGGCAAAGCCCGAGGTGCGCATCGAGCCGATCACGTCGATCAGGATCGGTGCGGCGATGACAACGGCACCGATCAGCGCCAGCATGCTGCCCAGCAGGGCCTGGTCGGGCCGTAACAAGGGCAGCAAGAGGCCCGCGATGAGGAAGGCGCTGGAGATGAAGACGAGCCGCAGGCGGCCTTGCATCTCTTCGGGGATGGAAACTTTTTCGGAAGACATGGCTAGCGCGAGTATTTGGGCGACGGCTCGATGAAGAGCGTCGGCTGGGCGTGGTCGGAGCCAAAAAGGGCGGAGGACTGGGCCTGCTGCATCACGTAGTCGAGCGAGTCGAGGTAGACGCGCGAGAGCACGGCGTGCGGGTGCTCCTGGTATTCGGCGTAAAAGGAACGGAAGGCTTCAGCCTCGCCCTCGCTTTTGGCGACGAGGTTTTGGGCGTAGGCTTCGGCGCGGCGGCGGATGGCTTCGGACTGTCCGGCAGCCTGCGTCAGGCTGTTGGCCTGGTATTCGCGGGCATTTTCCAGCAGCGTCTTGGCAAACATCTGGGCGTTGATCACGTCTTCGAAGGCCGCCAGCACTTGGCGCGGAGGGGAAAGCTCCTGCAGCTCGCAAGCGGTCAACGTGATGCCGAGGCTCAGCGCATCGGCCTTGGCCTGCGCACCGCTTTCGACCCGCTCGATCAACTGGTCGCGCTTCTCCGTCAGGCAATCGTCGATCCGCATTTCGGCCAGCGTGTGAGTGGCGCTCTGGTAGAGCAGGCCGCCAATCAGCTCGTCGCGGCGCTCGCCGAGGCGGAAATATGCCACCGGATCGTGAATGCGATAGCGCAAGGTAAAGCGGGCCTGCAGGATATTGCGGTCGCCCGTCAGCGTATAGCCGTCGACGATTGGGTTGAGCATCGTGGCACCGTCGACTGTCACCTTCCGGGTGGGGGGCATGTTGCCGCCGTTTTCGGCCATCCAGTTGCTCACCTCCTCCAGGGTATACTGGTATTCGCGGTCGGGGTCGCCGATCTTCTTGCCGCCGGAGGCCCAGGCTTCGAGCGTCAGGCTGTGCTCGGCTCCGGTCTGGACCAATACCAGTTCGTCAAAAGGCTCGGGCAGGCCAAAGACGAGGCCCGCCTCGTAGGTCTTGGGCTGCAGCTTGCCGAAGCGCAGCAACAGGCCTGTCTCGCTCGGCCCCACCGTGCGCACGCCGGAGGCGGTATAGAGCCCCAGCAGCAGCAGGAACACCCACAAGGCGGCAGGCTTGAGGTTCTTGAGCGTGAGGAGGAGGGCAGCAACCATCAGCCCGTCCTGATTCTGGCGTTGCTTACGGCGCATCGGGAGTGTCCTCCGGGTCGAGGCCGATCGCGGCGGCGGCGGGCAGGCCCTTGCGGGTCGGCACCTGCTGGGTGCGGATCATCTGGGCCTCCATCTCCCCGCTTGGCTTGATCAGGCTGAAGGGCGGGGTGCTGGTATCGAGCAAAAGGGTCGTATTCTGGTCGACGACCGAGCGCAGGCTCTGGAGCTGACGCATGAAGAGGTAAAACTCAAGATCCTGACTGTGGGCGCTGGCGTAGATGCGTGCGGCCGTGGCCTCGGCCTCACCGTGTTTTTCCTCGGCGTAGCGTTTGGCCTCGGCGAGGAGGATAGCCGTTTGCTTGTCGGTATCGGCGCGCAGGCGTTCGGCTTCGCTCTTGCCCTCGGCGCGGTATTGGGAGGCCTCGCGCTTGCGTTCGGCCCGCATCCGGCGGAAGACCGACTCGGTGTTGTTCTCCGGCAGGTTGAGCTGCAATACGCCCACGCTGCTCAGGCCGATGCCGAGGTATTCGCGGGCGTCGGCGCTGGCCTGGGCAAGGATTTGCCCTTCGAGCGCCGCCATCGTCTCGCGGCTCTCTTCTACCGATACGAGGGAGGCGTAATCGGTACGGCCCAGCGCGGAATTGCGGGCGCTGGAGATGATTGCGTCCAGCTTTTCGTTGCCCGACTCCAGCGTGCCGACGCTGCGGAGAAATTGCAGCGGGTCTTCCACGCGCCAGGCGTAGTACATCGGCACGATGATGTTGCGCTTGTCGCGTGTCAGCGTCTCGGAAAGGCGGATCTCGCCGTATTGGAGGCGACTGTCGATACGCTCGACCTGTTCCATCGGCCAGGGCAGCTTGGCATACCAGCCCGCCTGGTCGACTTCGCGCACCGGCTTGCCGAAGCGCAGCACGACGCCCCGCTCGTTGTCGCGCAGCATAAAGCTGGCTGAGGTGAGGGTGACGACGACAGCCCCCAGCCCAAAGAGGGCGAGGCGACCGAGCCATTGGCGCGAAGGTGTTTCGTTGCTTTCGGAGCTCATGGGTTATTCCTCCAGAAGGTAGTCTGCGTCGGCCTGGCGCGGGTTGACGGCCGGGATGGCACCCGTGCCGGCCCGCAGGTAGCCATCGACGGCGCGGTCAAATTCGGTAGGCTTGGCCTGCAGGGCAGGGATGAGCGTCTGCACGGCCGGGATGCTTTCGTTGATCAAATCGGGGTTGAGCGTCTTGCGCACGTCGATGTAGGCGGGGATGGAGCCCTGGAAGCTCTCGTCGACCACCAGCTTTTTGACGCCGCTGAGGCTCTCGTCGAAGGCCTCATAGGTCTTGCGCACGCGAAAGACTTCCGGCGCATCCTGATAACTGGCCTCTACGCTCAGGAAGCTGTTGGCCTCGCCGTTCGCCTGGGAGACGCGCTCGGCATGCTTGGCATCGGCCTGCGCCATCAGCTTGAACTGCTGAGACTGGGCGCGCGGGAGGTTCTGGCTCTGGTAGGCCTGACCATCGTGGATATATGCCTCGCGGTCTTCCTCTGCGCTCACGACTTCCTGGTAGCTCGGGCCGACTTCGACCGGCGGGTGGATGTCGCGCAGGCACACGAGGTCGATCGAGATGCCCGACTGCTTGGAGTCGAGCTCGGCCTGGATCGCTTCATGCAACGCCTGCTGCAGGTCCTCGCGCTCGGTTGTCATGATGCCGAAGGCCGATTCGTGCAACGTGTGGTGCAAAAGCGCCTGATAACCGGCTTGCGAGACGGTGACTTCCGGGTTGGTCGTATTCAGGAAGTAGCTGCGCGGGTCTTTGATGTGGTAGTAGATCGGCACGCTGATCGTCAGCAGCTCTTCGCCCACCCCCACGAGTTGGTTGACCTCGCCCACATAATGGTCGCGATTCCAGAGGATCGGCTCGCCGGTGTCGGCCTGTAGCCCGAGCACGACCATGCGCAACTCGTCGGCGGGAATGGTCTCGACCCGGCCAAACGGGAAGGGGAGGGTGACGTGCAGGCCCGGTTGCAGCAGTTGGTCTTGCGTCCGGCCAAGGTGCTGGTGCAGCCCTTGGTGGCCCAGTGGCACGCTATGGAAAGACGATGCCACCCAGCTCAGGACGGCGACCGTAGCCGCGAGGGCGGGCAGTGCACGCAGGATGCTGGGCAAAAACCACATCTCCGACAGCTTGAAGAGTGCTTCTGCATCGCCCACGTCCACGCGTTGCCACAGCGGGTGGCTGCGGGGTATCAGCAGGCGCATGGGCTGGGTGGTGCCCAGTGGAGGCGCCTGCAGCCAGATGCGGCGCGGCTGGTAAAAGCGCAGGGCCCAGCGCAGCAGTGTTTCGATGATCCAGAAGCCAAGCAGCAGGCACAAGACCAGAGCTACCCAGGGGTGGATCAGCAACCCGGCATACAGCTCCACAAACAGGACCACCGCCAGCAGGCCAAACACGGCTGCGGCGAGCTGGTGGACCCCGCCCAATACATCGAGGCGCAGCTGCGCGACGCGGTCGGCATCGGGCTCGGAGAGCTGGGCATAGAGACGCCCGAAGTAGCCGAGGAAGGCCGCCACGAGCAGCACCACCGCAGGGAAATTCATCTGCTCCAGCGTCTCCGAGGCGTGCAGCCCCGCGCGGATCTGCAGGAGGAAAGGCAGCATGAGCGCCAAAGCCGCCAGCGCGCCGGTCGCGACCAGGCAGCGGCGAAAAGCGCGCATGGTGTCAGGGAGGATCTGACGCAGGCGATGCAGCAGGCGCGCCCAGAACCCCTTGGGCCGGGCGGCAACGGCAGGGGTGGCCGGTGGCAGGAGCAGGTTTAGCTGCAGGGCTGCCACCCAGGTGGCTAGGGCCGCTACGGGATAGGCGAAAGGCAATTGCTGGAAGTGGGCCAGCAGGGCAAAGACGACCGCTTCCAAGGCGCTCAGACTGGTCAGGATCCAGCCCCAGGCCGGAGCTTTGGCGGTGGTGGCAGTTGAAGGCATGGGAAGAAGTCAGGTCAGGATGCGAAGCGAACTCGGGAGACAGGCACATCCGACCGGGATAGGACCAGTCGGATGGCGGGAAACGTTAGAAGGCGACGAAGCTTAGTTCGCGCGCATGATCAGCAGCTGGCCGTCTTCGGCAAAGCGGGCGTCCGCTTGCTGCTTGGTAAGGTAGCCGCCCATGCCGTCGGGAGCGTTTGTGCGGTCGGTGCCGTGGGCCTGGACGTTGATCACGAAGGTGTCCGGGCCGAAGATGGCGCTGGCGTCGATCACACCGGAGGCTTCCCACTGGCCGGCGCTGAGGCTCACATTGTCGCGAGCTTCGGCGTAATCCAGGTTGAACTGCGACTGGAACTTGGCGGCGTAGCCATTGTTGCGATCGAGCGTCCACACGCCGCCGTTGCGGCTGTATTGGGCGTAGACGGCATTGGCCGGGCTGTTCGTGTCTTCGCAGATCACGATGTAGTTATCGTTCACCGCGATATTGTCGATGCTCACCGGGTAGTTGATGCCGGAATTGATATCGCCACCCACATACTCGGGCTGCACTTCCGTCCCGCCATTGGCGGAGTAGAAGGGGCCGGAGAAGGCGTTCTGCATCGTGCCGCCAGGGGTCACGACGAGGTCGGAGTTGTAGATCACGTCCATCGACCCCGTGGCCCAAGGCTGGCGCGGGTTGATGCTCACTTCGTAGAGACGACCGAGCCTGTTTGGGCCGTAACCACCCGTGGTGGCGACGAAGAGGCGACGGGTCGGGTCTTGCGGGTCGAATTCCATATCTTCCACGCGCACAAAGCCGAAACCACCCGCCGCGTCGGCAGCCAGCTTCAGCTCGGCGTCGGTCAGGTTGGCGGCGTTGGGCACTTCGATCCAACGGGCATTGATCGAGCCTTCGGTGAAGGTGGAGGCATTCTTGCCAGCGTCGGCACCATTACCGCCGAGCACGTAGATCTTGCCACCGGTGAAGCCATTCTTGGTCAGCGCATCGCCCGAGCGCTGCTTGGTGCCCACATACATGTAAACGTAGGAAGGAAAGCCACCGTCTTCGGACGAGATCACTACGGAGTAGCGGTCGCGGCGGGGCTGAACGATGGTCGTTTCACGCACTACACGGCCAAGAGCCGGCAGGGTGTGCATCTCGCCGTCGAAGATGGCCACGGCTTGGGAGCCGGCTGCGTCGAAGGTGCCGCCGCTGCTTTCCTCGTTGGTGAGGAAGATCGGGCGATCCATCCCGTGCATCGGGCCCGCGAACGAGCCGGAGCAAAAACGGGTAAAGGACGTGGAGTCGCCTTGCTTGGGAGGCTCGGGGCTGTAGAAGGCGTTCTCGAGGTAGAGGGCCTGGTGAGCGAGGCCGCCACTCACGAGGGAGCCATCGGTCGAGTCGAGCACAAAGCGGGAGACGAGGGAACCAATGTAGGTGTCGCCGCCGACGATCGGCTGGGAAGTGCGGCCACTGGGCAGCTCGTGAGCAAGGAACAGGATCGGCTCGGCGGTGACCGGGTCGCGATAGATGCCCATCGCGTCGGGAATGCCGACCATCGTGTATTCTTCGCTCGGCGTGCCACCCGTCATCGGGATCCGGTCACCGGTGGTCAACAACGCTTCGAAAGTGAAGTCGGCACCAGCGACGGCGTTCAGGTAGGAGGGCTCGGTGGTCTTGTAACCGCCGAAGAGAGACGCGGACAAGGTCGTCGCGCCAAGGAGGAGGAGGGTATACTTCATGAGAGACCTAAGTAACGAAGACAATCAGGAGAAAATGCGCGGCCTTAGCGGCGGCGGCGGATTACGGCGAGGCCCAGCGCGAGCAGCCCGGCGAGGGCGGCGTAGACGCGGGGCTCCGGCACGGCGATGGCGTTGATGCCTTCGCCGAATTCGCCGATCCAGGTGGCGGCGCCGGTCATCAGATCGATCGAGTAGAGGCCGGAGGTGAAGCCGTCGACGGACAGGGCGGCAAACAGGTTGCCATTGTCGTCGATCACCAACGAGGAGAAGCCGGTGATGTCGAGGCCGAGACTGCCGATGGTGAAGAGTTCGCCGCCATCGGGGTCGAAGGTCTGCACCAGCACGTCGAGCTCGGGATCGATCATGTACATTTCGCCGAAGTCGGGGTCGATCCCGATGCCGGTCAGCGAAGGCGTATTGCCGAAGTTCACGTCGTCGACGCTGTAAAAGAAGTCGCCGCCAAAGCTGAAGGAGCCATCGAGCTCGAGCATCGCATTCTCGGCGAAATCGCTGACCCAGCGGAAGTTGCCAAAGAACGGATCGTAGGCCATATCGGCGTCGTAGCCGCTGGGGCCAAAGCTGCCGATCTGGGTCGCAACGCCGTTGGAGCGGATGCGGTAAACGTTCGCGCCGGTGTCGACGCCGTAGAAATAGCCGTCGTTGGGGTTGTAGTCGAAGTCGAGGATCGACGCGAACGGATCGTTCAGCCCGGTAATGGCCGTGCGGCTCTGGATCACGCTCGGATTGCTGGCATCGAACTTGATCAGCGAATTGTCGGCACTAACGCCCCAGAGCGCATAGGCTTGGCTAGCCGCAGCGACACCCAGGATCGAGAGAGAGGCAAGGAACTTATTCATGTGAGAGAAATCAAACGAAGGTCACGGATTCAGGACCGAGGATAAGGCTCATCCTCCCTCTCGGCACAACGCCTTTATCGTAACTTTTTGGCGAAAAGGAAACTGATGCAAGAAGAGTCAATTAGGCGGCGTTGATATGCTGATGATGCGAATTAGATTTGGTTATATTGGCTGATTCGCCGGGTCGGTCGTAACGGGGAGGCCGGTGCGATTTCGCTGCCGCTGCGGGTTTGCGAGCATTTTTTGTTTTTACTTCTCGCTGTTTCTGCGGGGGCAAATCTTCAGGTTTTCGGTTGTCTGAAGCATTCTGGAAGGAATTTACAGCGGTGCTGGCGCAAACTGTTTGATTTTATAACGTTCAAATTTGGCACTCATAGTATTGTTGAACAGATTAGCTTAACCGGCCTGGCGTTACGCTACCGTCACAACCTCTGAGCTAAGTTTGCACGTTTACTTTGGTTCCTTCGCTAGCTCTCGTGACCTCAAGCGTGCCTTCGTTCAAAAATCCTGATCGGGAGTTGCGCAGAGAAGCGCACCCCGATCGTTTGGGAAGACCTTGAATACCGTCCATTGAAGCTAGAGGTCTGGATGCAGGCGGGGCTCTTTCGCTTGCGGATCGCCGCCGAGCGTGAAATGAAGTTAGGCAGACTCCCTTGCAGGGGGGTAATGCCATGAAACCGTTCGACTATCCCCAATATCTGGCCGACTTCGAGGCGACCGCAGCGCAGCGGGGCCTCGTGGGTGAGACGGTGGTGGAGACGGCAGTCGGGCCGATCCGTATCTGGCAGACCCCGGGCGAGGTGGTCGACGGCTGTCGCGGCTTTATTTCGGCCGGGATCCATGGCGACGAGCCGGCAGGGCCGTTGGCCTTGCTGGACTACCTGCGCCGACACGAGCTGCCGACCCACCGCTCGTGGGTCATTGCTCCCGCCCTGAACCCCACGGGGCTGGTGGCCGGCACCCGCGAGAATCACGCCGGGATTGATCTTAATCGCGATTTTTTGCAGCAACGCAGCGCCGAGGCCAAGGCGCTCGTGGCGTGGTGGCAACGGCAGTCCGCCTCCTGCGTTTTCCACCTCTCGCTGCATGAAGACTGGGAAGCGCAAGGGCTCTACCTCTACGCGCTCAACACCAGCTCCAATACATGCTTTGCCCAAACGCTAGCCGAGCGATTGGGCCGCCACATCCGCTTGCAGACTACTGGCCCGGTGGACGACCATCTCCTGGCCGCGCCGGGCCTGATCCTGCATGAGCCGGAGCCGGACGAGCCGCAGGGCTGGCCCGAAGCCATCTGGCTGGTCAAACGTGCACCGACGGTCTCCTACACGCTGGAGGCGCCCGGTGCGTTTACGCCCGCCGAGCGCGTAGAAGCCCTGCGCACAGGGCTGGCGCTGGCCCTCGAACTCGATCAGGAAGCCGAGAGCGGGGCGTAGTCGCTACTCCTTTGCTTCTTTGCCAGCCTTGGTTTCGCGGTAGAGGTCGGGCAGTTCGTCCTCGAACAGGATCAGCCCGCTCTGCTTGAACTTCACAAAGTCTTCTGCGGCGGGGTGGCCGGGGTAGGGCACGTAAAAGTGATCGCGGCCCTCCAGCTCCTTGTTGGCATTGCGCCACACTTGCGCGTAGGCAATGCGGCGGGTCGTGGCGTTGGCATTCAGGCCGGCCAGCAACACCTCCGTATACCACTGCGGGTTGGGCAGCGTATCCATACCCGTTTCCGTCAAGGCAGGGATCTTGTCGCGCGCGGTGGCCAACTGCACCACCATCTCCAGGCTGCGCACAAAATCGGCATGGTTTTGCTTGGGCGAGGCCTCGTTGGCGGAGTGGCCGACATCCCAGTAGTTGTCGATCCCCAGGATGTCGACGTAAGCGTCTCCCGGGTAGGCGTAAAAGTAGGCTTCTTCTCCCTCGCTCAGGTCCATGCGGCTGCGGTCGGGCGAGAACGCATAGAGCAGGTTGTGCACGCCCTTTTCATCGCGCAGGTAGTGGACCGTCATGCGCCACAGCTGCATGTATTCCTCCTCCGTCACAAAGCCCTTGCCCCACCAGAACCAGTCTCCGTTGTGTTCGTGGAAAGGGCGGAAGATCACGGGCACGGGCGCCAGTTCCTTGAAGAAGTCTGCCACGCGGTCCAGCGTCTGGAGGTAGCTCTGGTGGTTGTCTCCACCGGGCAACATCGTGGCGGCGGCAGGCGTCAAGTCATAGAAGCTGCCGCCAGTCACGGGGTTTTCCATGTGCCAGGCAAAGGTGATCACGCCGCCGCGTTCGTAAGCTTCCTTGCACCACGCCACTAAGTTGGTCTGCGAGAGGTTGTAGCTTTGCTCCTCGACGTGAGAGGCTTGTGTGAGATCCTGCAGATCCCAGCCATAGACGGCAGGGAAGGAGCCCGTCACTGCCTTGACGTCGGACTGGCCGTCGCCCGGTTTGCCTACCCAGCCATGCCCGTAGGCGGTGGTATTCTGGGCGCCAAACAACACATGATCAGCCGCCACCGCCCGGAGGTTCTCGTAGAGCGCCACGGTCTGCGCATTGGCCTTGGGGTCGACGAGTTCTGGATGGGCGGTGACGTGGTTCATGGCCAGTAACAGGATGGGTAGGCAAAGGGTTTTGTGCATGTCGGTAGCAGATTATTCGGCGGCGGGCGGCGGCCAGTCATCCGTGCGGAAGGTGGAGGCAGGGAGCCCGGCGGCATTGAAAAGGGTGGGGTTGGTGGCATTGCTCCAGCCAAAGCGCACCGCTACGGGCGAAGGCACTTCGGGTGAAGACACCAGCACGGTATCGCGATCGGTAATCGTCGCCTTGGCCGGGTGGAAGATACGGTCTTCTCCCGCGATCTGGAAATCCGTCAGGGCACCTGTCTCCACCAGGCCGTCAGCATAGTCGAATTCGACCTCGATGGCGTCTCTGCGCACTCGCATCTGGCGGTAAAGCGGGCCCGACGAGACGACATCCTTGCCATACACCTGGTCGAGCGCGAGCAGGGCAAAGCGATGCCCCACGTCGTGCTTGTTACGCGGGTGGATATCGTCGAGGTCGCCAATATCATGCGTTACGACCATGCCGCTTTCCGGGATGCGCAAGGCCCGGCGCTGTGCGTCCCGCAGTTCCGCGCCGGAGGGGTATTCGCCGTAACCCTTCCACGGTGCGATCTGCGCCCAGAAGAACGGGAAATCGTAGCCCCACTGCTCGCGCCAGCCCCCCACCAGTGCTTCCATCAGCTCGTCGTAGGTCTCGGCGTGGCCGACATTGCCTTCGCCCTGATACCAGAGCGTGCCACGGATACGGTAAGGGATCAGCGGCTCGATCATCGCGTGATAGGCTACGCCACGGGCTACCGGGCCCCACGGCACGGGCTCGAGTGCTTCGGCGGCTTGCAACAAGGCAGGATCGCTCTCGATCTTTTCGGGCACCGTCCAGACCTCTGCCGGCGTGCCGCCCCAGCTGCTGGAGATGAGGCCCACCGGCACCTGCAGCTCTTCATGTAGCTCACGACCAAAGAAGTAGGCTACAGCGCTGAAATAGCGCATGCTGTCGGGCGTCGTCACCTGCCACGCGCCATCCACATCGTATTGCCGATGCTCGGCCGTCGCCTGCTGGGCGGTGAAGAGGCGGATCTGTGGATAATCGGCGGTGGCGATGGCCTCGTCGCGCTGCTCGATCCCGCTCATCGCCGTCCACTCCATGTTGGACTGCCCCGACGCAAGCCAGACTTCGCCGGCGAGAATGTCGTTGAGCTCAATCCGATTATAGCCCTCGACCACCAGCCGGTGCGGGCCACCCGCCGACGGCGTCGGGATCGTCACCCGCCACTGGCCGTTCGATGGCGTATCGTAGGTAAAGATCTCGTCCGTCCAGCTCGGGCGGACAGTGACTTTTTCGAGAGCCTTGGCGCGCCCCCACACGACCAGCTCGCTGTCGCGCTGGATGACCATGTGGTCGCCAAAGATCGAGGGCAGGCGGACTTCGGCGTACGCGCTGGCCGCCAGCAACCCGGTGATGAAGAGTGAGCGCAGGGTGGGTAACATACCGCCTTTTTTACAGGTTGGCGCCATGCTGGCGAATCAGTTCGCGATACCAGTGGGCGGAGTCTTTGAGCGTGCGCTGTTGCGTCTGGTAGTCCACATGCACGAGGCCGAAGCGTTTGCTGTAGCCAAACGCCCACTCGAAGTTGTCCATGATCGACCAGTAGAAATAGCCCAACGCGGGCACCCCTTCGTCGATGGCGCGGCGGTAGTTGCGCAGGTAGCGCCGCACAAAGTCGATCCGCTGACCGTCGCGCACATGGCCGTCGCAATCGACCCAATCGGGGTTGGCCATGCCATTTTCGGTGATCACGACCGGAAGGTTATACCGCTCGTGCAGGAACTTCGGGCCCCAGTAGAGCGCTTCGGGCACGACGTTCCAGTCCATCGGCGTGCGGGGGTGGCCCACCGGGAATTCCAGATTGCGCCAACCGCCTTGGCCGTCCGCCTCCACGAGGTCGGCGTGGTAGATGTTGGCGCCAAAGAAGTCGAGCGGCTGGCGGATGGTATCGAGATCGTCGAGCGCGCCTTCCGGCAGCTCCGGGTGCAGCTCTTCGGGGTATTGGCCGAGCACCATCGGGTCGGTATAGGGCGTGGTGCACCAGAGGCCCTGCTGATTGACGGCGAAGGTGGCGGCGCGGGCGGCAGCGATGTCTTCCGGGCTCTCCGTGCGCGGGATCTTGATCACGCCCACCGGAGCCGCGCCGATCTGGGCGGGGGACTGGCTGTGGCTGCGGATCACCTGTACCGCGAGACCGTGGGCGACCATGTGGTGATGGTTGATGCGCAGGATGTCGCGGCGGCCCAGCTTCAGGCCGGGCGCGTGCACGCCATCCTGATGGCCCAGCAGCACGGAGCACTGCGGCTCGTTGAGCGTGAACCAGTTTTGCACGCGGTCCGAAAGGCGGTCGACCACCACGCGGGCGTAGTCGGCAAACCACTGCGGACTGTCCGCATTCAGCCAGCCCCCCCGGTCGTAGAGCGCAAGGGGGTAATCCCAGTGAAAGAGCGTCACCCACGGGCGGATGTTTGCCGCCAGCAGCGCATCGACCAGCCGATCGTAGAAGTCGAGGCCCTTGGCGTTGACTGCCCCGGTGCCTTGGGGGATCACGCGCGGCCACGAGATCGAGAGCCGGTAGGCCTGCAGGCCGAGGTCGGCCATCATGCGCACGTCGTCCGCATAGCGGTGGTAGTGGTCGCAGGCGACCGAGCCGTCGTTACCGGCAAAGACCTTGCCCGGCGTGTCGCAGAATTGGTCCCACACCGAGCGACCGATCCCGCTGTCGCGGCCCCAGCCCTCGATCTGGTAAGAGGCGGCAGCGGCGCCCCAGAAGAAGTTTTTCGGAAATGGCGTCATGGGCGAAGCGGGTAGGGTCAGTCGACCTTGTTCAGGCGCAGAAAGATCACGTCGTGCGGCTCAAGCGTGCGCTCGATACGCTTCAATTCGCTGCGCAGGCCGAGGTCCTGGGCGGCCCAGATGTCGCGCACCTGATAATCGCCGGGGATGAAGTAGAGGCGCTCGAAATCGAGGGCCGTGGCGCGCCGGTCGTCGCTGGCGTTGAGCACGCAGACGGCCCAGTCGCCCTCCGAGAGTTCGCGCACCCAGATCTCGCGCTCGCCATCCTGGGAGAAGCGCCAGCCCTGCTTGCCCGCCTTGTCCTGATCGATCGCAATGGCCTCGCGGTTGGTCAGGATCTGGCGGATCGGCTCCGACATGTTGCGCACGTCGTTGCCCGCGATCAACGGGGCGGCGATCATGCACCAGAGGCTGAAGTGCGCGCGCGATTCGGCAACCGTCAGGCCCGGGTTGCCCACCTCCAGCATATCGGGGTCGTTCCAATGGCCGGGGCCTGCGTATTTTTCGAGGCCTTCATGGCCTTCCTCGCGGTCCATCTGTATGTCGAGGATCACTTTCCAGCCGTGCGACCAGCGTTCGACACAGTCGTAGCAGTCGATAATGTCGCCGGAGGTGCGCCAGAGGTGGCCGACGCCCTTGGCCCACTTCCACGGCTGGTTCTGGCCCCATTCGCAGAGGCTGAAGACCACGGGCCGCCCCGCTTTTTTCAGCGCACGGCTCATCGTGGTGTAGGCCTCCTTCGCGTCGCGCCCCTCGGTGAAGCACCAGTCGTATTTCAGGTAATCGACGCCCCACGAGGCATAGTTGCGTGCATCCTGAAACTCGTGGCCCTGGCTGCCGGGGTAGCCTGCGCAAGTCTTGCTGCCGGCGCAGTTGTAGAGGCCAAATTTGAAGCCGTGCTCGTGCAGGTAGTCGCCCAAGGCCTTCATGCCGCTGGGGAACTTGTTGGGATCGGCGACGAGGTTTCCCTCTTCGTCGCGCTCCATCGCCATCCAGCCGTCGTCGAGCACGATGTAGTTGTAACCCGCATCGCGCATCCCGCTGTCGATCATCGCCTGCGCGACATCCTTGACGAGCTCCTCGTCGATATGGGTCTCGAAGGTATTCCAGGAGTTCCAGCCCATCGGCGGGGTCTGGGCGAGACCTTCGAATTTCTGGGCTTGGGCAGCGGGCAACAGGCAGGCGAGCGCCAGCAATGCCCCGGCAAAGGGTAAACGCAGCTTCATGAGGGGTAGGGAGGGTAACGGTTGTGTCGGGCAGGCGTCTGTATACCGCCCGACAAGGGTTGCCGCCATCATACCACCTTTTCCGCTACTGCCCATGAGAAACAGCGGATCGTTTCTGAGAAGGTTGGGCTGTGTAAGGTGCGCTATTAGGTAAACCAGTCGCTCCCCTGTTCCACGCTCGGTCAATCCTCCTCGCGCGGCGGCTTCGCATCGTCTTCCACGAGGCGTACGCGAATGCTTTCCGGGGAGCGGAAATGCACGTCCTGCTGTGGGAAGGGGATCTCAATATCGTGTTCCTTGAAGAGGTCCCAGATCTTGAAATAAAGCTGGCTTCTGACGTTGCTGACGCCGTTGGAGGGGTCGTTGATCCAGAAACGTAGCTCGAAGTCGACCGAGCTGTCGCCATAGCCCACCATCAGGCAATTCGGGGGCGGGTCTTGCAACACGCGCGGGGTTTCCTTGGCCGCGCGCAGCACCAAATCACGCACCAGGTGCACATCGCTGTTGTAGCTGACGCCCAGGGGCAGGCGCACGCGCACATCGCTGGCGGAGTAAGACCAGTTGATCACGCGCTGGGTGATGAGGTCTTCGTTGGGGATCAGGTGCTCCTTGCCGTCGCGTGTGATGATCGAGACGTAGCGCCCCTTGAGGTTGTTGATCCAGCCGTAGGTGCCGTCGATCTCGATCACGTCGCCCGGCTTGATCGACTTGTCCGCCAGCAGCACGAAGCCGCTGAAGAGGTTGCTGACCACCTTCTGCAAACCGAGGCCGAGACCCAAGCCGAGACCACCGCCGAGGAAGGTCAGCACCGTCACGTCCACGCCCATCGCATCGGTCGCGGCCAGGGCGGCCACGGCGATCAGCGCGATACGGATCAGCTTGCCGCTCAGGACCTTGACGGAGGGACTGAGATCGAAGGTGTCCAGACGCTTTTCCAGCAGGTTGCCCAGGCCGAACCCGACCCACAGGGCCACGAGGAGCACCACAATGCCGTTGAGCACGCCCAGCATATTGATGTAGAGGGTGCCCATCGCGAAGTGCATCCCCTCCAGCTGGTCCTTGATCAGGCTGACGGGGGGCAACAGCAGCTCCGCCGTGATGAGGTAGGCCACCAGCCGTGCGGCACGCGAGAGGTGCAGGTCGGGAATGCGCCGGCCGACCAAGCCCACGAGCACCCAAAGCAGCACGAGAATGGAAAAACGCCACACGAGGTCGCTCGCATGGCCGAAAATCGCCAGAAACGCGCCCGCCACCGCCGTGCCGAAGGTCACCACCAGCGGCACGCCCCACGACGCCACCAGCTCGGCCGCCCGCTCGCTCAACCCCTCCTGCCGCTTGCGAATCAGTAGCCGGGCGACGGCCCAGCTCAGCAATGCGGCGGCAGCAATCACCCAGACTTCGATGGCAAGAGGGCGACTGAGCGTGCCGAGGATAGTGTCAAACGTCATCATCGTAGGATTCATCTTAGCGGAAAGTGGCTGGCAGGCAACTCCATATGGTCACCTCATGAAAACGCCCGCCCCCGTGCGAAAGGGGGCGGGCCAGGTCGCTTCTCCTGTAACTAACTCTGTCGTGTGCTTACATGTGCTTTCTGTCGCTCTAAAAAGAGATTAATCGGCCAGATCCGGGATCAGCACGGTGTCGATCACATGGATCACGCCGTTGCGGGCCGGGACGTTAGTCATGGTGATGGCGGCGCTGTTATCGGTCTCGCTCGTCACCATCAGTTGCCCATCCATACTGCTGACGTCGATCGTGCCGCCGCTGAGGGTCGTGATTTCGGTGTCCATTGGCACTTCGCTGGCGTAGACCTTGCCCATGACGATATGGTGCTGGAGGACTTCCACCAGTTGCGGAGTCGTCAGGCCAGCCACAGTGTCGGCGATGGCGGCGAAAGCCTCGTCGGTCGGCGCAAAGACCGTGTAGTCGTCCTCGCCCGTCAAAGCGGGCACCAGACCGGCGGCGGTGGCGGCATTGACGAGCTGCATAAAGCCGGCATCGCTGGCCACGCCCGCCAGATCCTTCGGCGGCATGATCACCTTGTTGATCGCGTGAATCACACCGTTGTCGGCCATCACGTTGGCGGAATCGAGCATCACCATGGCGCTGCCGTTGAGCATGATGCCCATGGGAGTCACCTCGATCATGATGTCGGCGCCGTTCGCAGCGGTGACGTAAAAGGTGTTCATCTCGCCCGAGAACATGTCTTCCACGTCAAAAGTCAGATCTTTGGCGGTCAGCGTACCCGGCACGACGTGGTAGAGCAGCACATCGGCGAGCTGATCCGTGCTCAGGCCCGCCGTTACGTCGGAGATATCAGCAAAGGCCTCGTTGGTGGGGGCGAAAACGGTAAAAGGCCCTTCGCTATTGAGCGTGCTCGCAAGGTTGGCCGCCACCACTGCATCGACGAGGCTGCTGAAGCCCAGATCGGTCGCAATTTCCGGGATCTCCATGGTGGACTTCCGCTCCAGTAGCAACGGTGCCATCGTAGCGTAGCTGTAGAAGACGCGCGGGGTGGGCATTTGCGCTTCGACGCCAACCATGTAGAGCACCCAAAAGGGATCGCCCTCGCCGCCATCGTTGAGCCACATGAAGGGATGGGTGTCGCGGTCGGTAAAAGTCCACCCCCGCAGGCCGGCTTCGGTGATGTTGGGGTCGAAGAACCAAAGGGTTTCCGACATCGGATCGGCGCTGAGATAGATCTGGCCGTGCTCCTCGTGCCAGATCCACTCCTCATTGTTCAGTTCGGACCCGTCGACGGTGCGGAAGGTGCCGAACCAGTTCTGTAGGTAGGTCGTGCCATTCATTTCGACCGTAGTGGCATCGGCAAACGCCGGTGAGATGTTGCTGGCTAGTTGGGCGTAGGCCGGCGTCAGACACAGCGCGGCCAAGGTAGTAGAGAGATAGATTTTTTTCATCGTATGGTAGAGGTTCCCTGCACTCTACCCCGCTTGGTCGCTCAATTCTCCGGCAAATTCGCTCAATGGCGAGAGACGAATCCTTAGCGGTTCCTATCGTTCCTTAAACGGTATATCGGGTTGCGTTTGGATTTTTCGGAATTTCCTTTTGATCCCTCTTTCCGCAAGCCTAGCTGGCCGTGATTGCCTCATTACTGGAGTGGTACGCCCTTAGGAGCGCGTTCCCGGGCTTTGAATATTCACTATGCCAGCCAGACCTTAGCCGGGGGTGAAGTCCATAGGGCCGATCTCGTGGGTCTTATCGGCGCTGCGTAGACAAAAAAGCACCCTCATCGAAGGTGCCGACCATACCGCCCGCCTTGGCAAGCCTGGCTCAAATGCCCAGTTTGGTCTTGAACGACTGAGCGGCCCGGCGCGACATCTGGATGCGGGTGCCGTCTTTCAGCGTCACGAGCAGGCCGCCATTGAACCAGGGCTGGATATTCTTGATCCACTTCAGGTTGATGATCTGCTTGCGGTTGGCCCGGTAAAACATGCGGGCGGGCAGGCGCTGCTCCAGATAGTTGAGGGTGCGGCTGATGAGCGG